>CAZJHF010000149.1:0-9196 GCA_964545505.1 uncultured Desulfobacterales bacterium
AAGAAAAGTTTCGCCGTATTGTGGAAACAGCCGGCGAGGGGTTTATCCTCATGGACGGGGAGTTAACGATCATCGATGTCAACGAAGCTTACTGTCGCATGCTCGGTTACACCCGGGAAGAAATTCTGGGTAAAAGCCCCATTGATTTAGCCTCTGAAGATTTCAGGCAATTTATGCTGGCCAACCGCGAAGAAATTCTGGCCAAAGAATCTCGCGAGTTTGAAGGCACGGTGGTGGCCAAAGACGGCCGCCATGTACCGATTTTAGTTCACGGCAACACCTTAAGAGGTGATCAAGGAGAAGTCATCGGTAATATGGCATTCGTTACGGATATGACCGAGCATAAAAAAGCCCTGGCCCTGGCCGGCGAAGTCCAAAAAAGTCTGCTGCCCCAAAGCAAACCGGATGTGCACGGCCTGGATGTGGCCGGGAGAAATGTATCCTGCGATGAAATCGGCGGGGATTATTTTGACTTTCTGTGGCGACGTGAAAATCCGGATGGCCCTTTCAGTGTGGTGGTGGGCGATATCACCGGCCACGGAGTGGATTCGGCGCTGTTGATGACTTCGGCCCGCGCATTTTTGCGCATGCGTGCCTCCCAGCCCGGCAGCATCTCAGATATCGTGGGCGCCATGAACAGTCACCTGACGCAGGATGTGCTGGAGACCGGCCGCTTTATGACTCTTTTTTATCTGACGGTTGACCCGCTCAAAGACCGCATCGATTGGGTCCGCGCCGGTCATGACCCTGCCCTTTTATATGACCCGCAACAGGATGCTTTTGAAGAGCTCAAGGGCACCGGGGTGGCGCTGGGTCTCAATGATGCCTTCAAATATGCTGAGAATCGCCATGAAGGGCTAACCAACGGGCAGATTATCGCCATTGGCACCGACGGCATCTGGGAAGCTTTTAATAGAGAGGGCGCGATGTTCGGTAAACAGCGCTTTAAACAGATCATTCGCCAGAACGCTGCGGCGGGAGCCGATGATATCCTCAATGCCGTTTACAATGAAATCAATCAATTCACAGAAGGTCAAAAAACAGAGGACGATATTACCCTGGTTATCATAAAGATTAAGAGGCCTTAAAATTCCAGCCGGGCAATAGCAGGAGGTTAACTTGCTGAGGCGCTCAAGTGGACTTTTGCCCATTTGCATTACAAATTTTGTTTACTCGGATGCCAACACCACGCGGGCCTGTTCGCACGATTTCACCGATCAGCAACTTCATCGTATCCGTTTTGTGGTCTGGTAACTTCAATTCTATAGTTTGACCCACAGACAGGACCTCAGGCGTCTCAATAAAGAGGCCGTTGGGGCAAACATTTTTCACTACACCCTGATGCTGTTGATTGTGCGAAAGAAAACAGACCGATTGGTTACAGGTCCATCTGGGGTGTTTTCTCATATTCCGGCCACCGTTGACGTGCATATTTTCATCCGAATCCGCTAATAATTGGGCGCCATAGCCGTAATTGTAAAAATGGGATTGAACACGTTTCCGCCACAGGATTCTCGCCCGATACACGTCAATGACATCCGAACCATTTGAATAGGGTGAGTTTTCGATACCCAGGATGATCTCGGCGTTCTCTGCCAGGATACTGTTAGACTCGAAATACAGACCATTATCGCAATAGTTCACCATACGGGCATTGCTAAATGTGCCGCTTTCTAAATTTTTCAATTTAAGCGGAGACTTAAACGCAAGGCGTGCTCCAGCTCTTCTTTCAATATAACGCGACATTTGATCTTTCCTGTTTAAGTTTCGGTTATAATCGACGCAAGTTTCCTGCCATCGTGGCAAATTGAATGAATCAATTCTATAATCTATTGATATTAATTGGTTTATTAATTATATGTAAAAATTTTAAGGCTGTCATAAATGCGGGAAATAACCACTATCTGGGGCATTTAGCAGGTATGATGGTCATCTTATTCTGCGGGTTAATCGTCTCCTGCCTTTGGTTTCCCTTTCGTCAGGATTCGGGGCCATCTTGTTGCTTGATCAGAAAATAATCATTTGCGTTTTGGGTCTCAAACAACGTAAATGTCTTTAAGGCTGAAATCCCTGAACCAAAGGAGGAGAAAAATGACACTTGAAATAGTGCGTGGCATGCTGGCTTGGAGTACCGTTATAAACTGGGGGTTATTGCTTTTGTGGCTTTTGTTTTTTATCGGAGCCCACGATTGGATGTATGGTCTTCACAGTAAATGGTTTAAGATCTCTGTTGAAAAGTTTGATGCCATTCATTACAGCGGCATGGCCCTTTTTAAAACAGCGGTTGTCATGCTGAACCTGGTGCCCTATCTGGCTTTGCGCATTGTGGGCTAATCAACTTTGCTGATCAGCAGATCTATCGACAGGAGCCCATGCGGATTTAATCCTAACCGAGGTCAGCAAAAGCATGCTACGACAGATTGAAACGGGTCGGTCGAACCCTACAATTGCGACCATCTGGAAGCTCGCATTCCATTGTATTTAGGATACAACTGTAAACCATCGCATATAAAATCAATCCTCGATTTTGATAACGACCAGGGTGACGTCATCTTCTAAGTCTGTTTCCTGCTGAAATCGTTTCAGGTCATTAAAAACAGTATCTAAAATCTGCTTTGCTGCGGCATCTTTAAATTGATGGACGATCTTGGCAATAGCGTCCTTTCCAAACATCCTGCCTTGCGGATTGCGCGCCTCCAGAATGCCGTCTGTTGCCAGCACCATAATCTGGCCTTTTTTAATATTAGACTTTATATTTTGCTGATACTTTAAACTGGCGTCTACACCCAGCGCCACACCGGGACCGTTTAGCTCTTCAACAGCATCTGTTTCGGGGTCATAGATAAGAGCCGGGGCATGGCCGGCCCTCACCCACTTGATGATTCCCTTCGGTTGATCGACGATCAGATAAAATAATCCGATAAACTGGCCGGATTCTTCAACGTCGGATACCAGCTGGCGGTTCACATCCGAGATAATGTCTTTGAGGCTTCCCTTCAAAGCAATACGCTGGCGCAGGGCGGCACGGACAGTGGCCATCAGCAGAGCAGCTGCAATGCCGTGGCCGGAGACATCGCCGATCGCCACACCCAGTTTTTCATGATCGCCTTCACTCAGATCATGGTAATCAAAATAATCTCCGCCGGTTTCATCGCAATAGATACTTTTAGCGGCAATATCGAGGCCTTTAAAATCGGGGCAGTTTTTCGGAAGGAGGTTTTGCTGAACTTCCTTGGCCAGATTCAAAGATTGACGCATGCGGCGGTGTTCTTTTATACGCCGATCGACTTTGACATAACCTTCTGACGGAATATAGCAATCCGCATCTTGATGGTATTGATATCTGGAAACGGTTGAATTGGAAAGATGGCTACACCGGCATGCCGTCTGTAAAGGGCGGATTGATTCCTTTGCTGACCCTATTGTCGTGTTGGTCATGGTTTTTACCTTTGCGCATTCGTTATGAACAACTACACCCGGCTGCCTTAACGGGAGCATCGCTTGCGGCCTGCGTTGTAGCCGATTTCTCATTTGATTCCATCGGACAATCGACTTGATCGTGCGCTGCCTGAAGATGAGTCCCTAAAAGCTCATCTGATTTGGCCTTCATATGACCAGCCGGCTGGTCTTTGACGAACTGGCCGATGATGGCCGCCGCGCGCATTTTTTTCTCATCGATTCCTTCAGAACGCGCCATCGCGCTGATACTCTCCAGACAGGGAATGCAGCCCGAAGCGATTGCCGAGCCTAAAGCAACAAGTAATTGGGTTTGTGTGTCTAAGCCTTTGGTGAAGGGTTTCATAATAACCTCCCTAAATTGATTGGAGCGTTGGAGTATTGCCTTAATCGTACTTAAATGAAGAAGTAAATCCATTTTTATCCATTACTCCATCACTTTCATACTCCATTACTCCAGTAAATGGTTATTCGCCCTAAACAAATCGCCTTTTTGGTCGAGCTCTCTGATAAACAGCGCGATTTGTTCTGCGCCGTCGGCCACGCGGGTAAAGCATTTATCATGCTCCTTTGATGCATGAAACGCCAGCGCGGCGTCAAGATCTTTAAAATCTACGCCGGTCAACTCTTTGCAGGAATGGCTGCCGATTTTAGCATTCAGCCGCCCGATGAGTTCCTGCCCTGGAATTGCGATGGGAAAAACCCCGTCCAGTCCCTCTTCGATGTTTTGCCTGCCAATTAAGAGCCCCAGGACCATCAAACCCGCCACGTGAACACCACAGGTATAGGAGGACAGCATGCCGCCTAAAAAGGCGGTGGCGGATCGGGTCACCAGGGGGTTGTGTATGCCCCATTCCTGCATGAAGGCATCTACAATCACCTGCGCACAGCCGTCATAGCGTTTCATATTTTCAAAGGCTTTTTCCCTGACACGCGCTATCCACTCATCTCCTTCCGGTAATATAATTTCCGGAGACACTTTTTTTGTATTCAATTTCTATTCTCCTAAACCTTTTTATTTAGCTTTTCATTGCGTCTTTGCGTGAGGCTTTCATCAATATAATCTCTTCACGTTCCGCCTTTGCGTGTGGCCTAAACCGGTTTCCGCGCTTCAATCGTGGCCGAGGCCACATATTCTTCCAGATTCTTTCCCGGAAACCACTCCCGGATACTGTCACGGCTCTCAGCCTTGGGTTGTATCTTGATATCCTCAAAGCCGGCTTCGGCGAGCGACGTTTTGATAACTTCGATTTCTGCGGTGCCCCCGACGCAACCGGATATCAGCGCTATATCGTTTTTGATTTCAGGCGGCAGGGTTTGCAGAGCCACCACATCCAGAATCGCCAGGCGCCCGCCGGGTTTGAGCACCCGCATGGTTTCCCGGAAGACATTCATTTTATCAGGAGAAAGATTGATGACGCAGTTGGAGATAATTACATCTACACTGCCATTGGATACGGGTAGGTGCTCAATCTCACCCAGCCGGAATTCAACATTATTAGCGCCCAGCTTTTCGGCATTTTGGCGCGCTTTGCTGACCATGTCGGCAGTCATGTCCACACCAATAATACGGCCGGATTCCCCCACCGACTTTGCCGCCAAAAAACAATCGAAGCCGCCGCCGCTGCCCAGGTCCAATACCGTCTCGCCTTCCTTCAAAGAAGCGATTGCCTGGGGGTTGCCGCAGCCCAGTCCCATGTTGGCGCCTTCGGGAACGCTGTCCAGCTGCTCTTTGGTATACCCGAAAGCCTGCGACATTTTGTCAATGGTGACCGGGTTGCTATCGCAGCAGGATGCAAGATCGCTGCAACCGCAACCGGACCTTTTTTGTTTGGCAATTTCTCCGTATCGACTTCTGACTGCCTGGCGAATTTGGTCTGAATTTTTTGTTTCCATTTAGATTACCCTCCATGTTTTTATATTTCGACAACTATCGAATTTATTATCCAAAAAAAATGGCGCTCGCGGCTAAAACGAAAAAAAATATTTCAGTTCCTCCAGTATTTTCGGATCTACCCAGCACTCTATGTTCTGCCCCTTACGCTGGGTTTTAATTAACTCAGCCTGTCGTAACTCTTTGATATGATGTGAAACCGTAGATGGAACGATATCCAGGTCCTTACCGATATCACCCACGCAGGCGGTGTTGTCAGGTTCAAATATACCAATGGTGCCCGGTTTACAGCAGGTGGCCAGACTAAAGAAAATTTTTAGGCGGTTGGGATTGGACAGCGCCTTGAAGATGGCGGCGTAGCGCTTAAACTTTTTTTCATTATTCGACATATATCGAATTATAAGACAAATAAATATTTTGTCAACAATTTTTTTTTGCTTTAGTTAATTACGCAGGTTTTTCAGCAACTGCTGCTCTTGCCGTGTGCCGATAATATATTGGTATATGGACATCGGCAAGCAGGTGAAGGCAAATACGATTGAAAACAGCAGGCCCCAGAATGAGGACAGGACGGCTTTGGCGATTTTACTGCCCGGGCCAACATAGGCGGGTTGAATAAAAATAAAGGCAATTATCAGAAACGTGAGACCGATACCCAGAAATCTATTTTTATTCATAATTCACCTCGAGAACAAAGCTGACATGAATAAAAAGCAAAAATTATACCATCAAGATAAAATTAAACTTTATTGTTTGATTTCAGCAGGTTAAAGCTTTTCAGAAAATGTCCGTAGGCGGGAAAATTACAAATATTGTCATTTCAATCGGCAATAAATGCCAACAACACGCTTGCAGAAGAGATGATAAATGCCTGCAAAGCGGGTTTATTTTTTAATCGGTTTATCCCAGATCTTGATTTTATCGGCTTTCTCTAATCCGGAGATAATCTCGATGTTGATGCCGTCAGACAGCCCGGTTTGAATACGGCGCTTTTCAAACTGCTGTGGCCCGCTGGCCACTTCCACAAAGGGTCTGTCGCCCTCAAACTGCAACAGGCTTTCATTGACGGCCAGGACGTTATCCCTGCGGTCCAGGACAATATCGGCATTGGCGCTATAGCCCGCTCTTAAAAAATGTGATTTTTTGAGCTTTACATTGGCCCTGATTTCAAATTGAATGGCACCTTTTTCCTCCACCCCCTTGGGTGAGATATATTCCAGGGTTGCATCAAAGGTTTCGTGTTCAATGGCGCCGACCGTCAGGATCAAATCCATGCCCGGCTTGATTTTGCCCACTTCGGATTCATCGACCTGGCCCTCGAAAATCATCTCTCCCATATCAGCCACCGAGGCAATGGTGGTGCCCGCATTAAAATTGTTGGTTTCGATGACAAATTTGCCGACTTCCACCGGAACATCCAGCACCATGCCGTCAATGGTGGATCGAATGAGGGTATTGGTGGTCGTTCCCATGGTTTTGGCAATGCCTTCTTTGACCAGCTCCAGATTGGTTTCGGCGGCTACCAGCTCTTCCCGGGCGCTATCGTAGGCCACTTCATATTGCTGCAGCTCAGACTCGGCAATGATGCCTTTTTTAAACAGCTTGCGGCGGCGGTCGCATGATTTTTGGGCGTCTGTCAGCTGAATTCGCGCGATCTTGAGGCGCGATTCGGCTTTATTCAAATTCACCAGGTTGGGGATAATTTCTACTTTGGCGAGCAAATCGCCCTCCCTGACCCGGTCGCCGGCCTCAACATGGATTTTTTTAACCACCCCCGAGACCTGGGGCTTGATCTCGATTTCCTTGCGGGGCACAATCGCGCCAGTCGCCACCGCCTTTTTAATGATGGAGGTCATCAGCGGCGATGCGGTTTTATACACAACCGTCTTTTTGCGGGATTTGTTGTACAAAAATGCCAGCGTCCCGGCAAAAACCATCAGAATAAGCAGCCCAATGAATAGTTTAAGTATTGTTTTCATGGTCCTGTTTTCCGATTTTTTTTGTTCCCTAGCCACATTTATTAGACACTAGTTTTCAACAATTGCCTTTTTGCTTTCCAAAGTATCTTATTGGTTCATGAGTTCTGGCAGAGAAAATAAGCTTAGAATGCTTTTACCACAGAATCTATGTAATGAAATCGATGTTATACCATCAAAAAAGAGCAATTGCTTCTTAATATTAAGTAAAAATGGATTCAAGGTCTTTAGATTTTCTTCGCTGGCAAGGCGGAATCCAATTCAAAAGTGGAGTGTACACGTCCGTACTCGAGCATTTTGAATTGGATTTCAACACAGCCAGCGGACAAAAGATAGGGGCATTGAAGCCATTTTTTTAGTCGCGGATGGCTTCCACTGGCCTAACCCCAATTGCGCGCTTGCCGGGGATTAAGCCCGCCAGCGCCCCGGACAGGATTAGGATGCCCAGTGCCATCAGGGCAATGGTCAGGTCAACTTCCGGGTTTTTAAAAAACTCGGCCCGCGACCCGCTGCTTTGCAACGCCGTGGCAACAAATTCAACCGCACCAACTGCTGCAACCAGCCCAAAATATCCGGCAAAGGTGGTCAGCAAAATGGATTCCAGCACAATTTGCCCCACGATCCCGAAAGGCGTGGCGCCGATGGCCCGTCGAATACCGATTTCTCTGGTACGCTCTTTAACCACAATCAGCATAATATTGCTGACGCCAATCACACCGGCAATTAAGGTGAAAATGCCCACAAACCAGGTCAAAAAATTAATCCCGGCAAACAGGTTTATCATTTGATTGAATTCTTTTTCGGTATTGTAGCGGCCAAATGCGGGGGCATCATCGGGCGATACCTGGTGGCGCTCGGCCAGCAGGGCCAAAGCCTGGCGTTCGACTTCAGATGCCGACACGCCCTTTACCGAAGTCAGCGAAAACCAGCTGACCCGGTTACCGTAATTAAAGACCTGCTGGAAGGTCGTAAACGGAATGAAAACGGTCTGCATGTCCTCATCGGCTTCGTCGCCTTCCCCTTTGGATTCAAAAACACCGATGACCTTAAAATAAACGCCTTTGACCTCGATATTCTGCCCGATGGGGTTTTCCGCGGGCTCAAACAAAACTTCAACGACCCGCGAGCCGATGACTGCTACCTTGCGTTTTTCATTGAGGTCCAGGTGGTTGAGAAATCGTCCTGCCGTCATATCCATCAACTTGATGTGAATAATTTCCGGGTAGTCGCCGTTAATCGCAAAAGCACCATCTTTAAGTCCCCGGGTCACATTGGCAACCCCACGGTGCCCGCCCAGTTGATTGCGGGGTGCGATATACTCGATGACAGGGACTTGCTGCCGCAGGGCTTTGATGTCCTCATTGTCAAAATAGAATTTGCGCCCTCGCGGAAATCCTTTGTAAGGAATCGTCGTGGTCCGGGTCCAGACAAAAACACTGTTGCTGGCCAGGCGGTTAAACTCATTCATGGCGCCCTTGTACAGGCCATTGCCGGCACCCAGCATGATGATCAGCATAAAGATGCCCCAGAACACCCCGAATGCGGTCATAAATGAGCGCAATTTGTTTTTCTTCAGGGTGCTGAATATTTCATGCCAGCTATCGCGATCAAATATCATCTCATTTTCCGCTTCGCGTAAATTGGGTTAAACCTGTTTGCCCGCCGAAGGTCCCCGTAAAAGGGGATTGAGCCGGTTGAGCCGGTTAATAAGGAATACTGTCTGATCTTGTGTCCTACCGGCTAACGGGCTAACCGGCCAACAGGCTCAACCTATTTTAGTTTTAGAATCAGCTTAGAATTATTAGATTTTGTTCGTTGGCAAGGCTTAATTTGCTTCAGAAACGGAGCGTACACGGTAGTACGCGAGTAT
>CAZJHF010000150.1:0-9123 GCA_964545505.1 uncultured Desulfobacterales bacterium
CGGCCTGCCGGACAACGCCTATGAGCTGTCTGCCATTTTAACCGAGCACTTTGCCGAGGGCAAGCCGCGCAATATCTCGGTGGTTTCGACAGGCCCCGGCGCTAAAAACACCTTGCTCGGCTGTCTCAATTTTACCTGGTATGACCTCAAACGCAAACGCGCCCGTTACAAACAGGCCGGCCGCGGCGGTGTTGGAACCGTTTTCGCCGACAAGGGGTTGAAGGCCATCGTTGCCTGCTGGAAGACGGTCACGGCCGATACCAATAACCCGGCAGACAAAGCCCGCTTGAAAGATGTGGCCAAGCGGCACTCGCGTGAAATTGTAGAACTGGATCCCAAGCAAAACGAAATGGCCAAAATCGGCACCACGCATCTGGTCACCATCATGAACGACCACGATCTGTTGCCGACCCATAATTTTCGTTTCGGCCGGCACGACCAGGCCCCTAACCTGGGCCAGGAAGTCTACCGGCGCCTGTTTGATCCGGGCTTTGACGGCTGCTGGATGGGATGCACCGTGGCCTGCTCCCACGGTATTAAAGATTTTGTTCCTTTAAGCGGATCCTACAAGGGCAAAAAGGTTTTTGTCGATGGTCCCGAATATGAAACCATCGCCGGCTGCGGCTCAAATCTGGGTATATTCGATCCACACACCGTGGCAGAGATGAATTTTTACTGTGATGCTTACGGCCTGGATACAATATCGGTGGGCACCGGCGTCGCCTTTGCGATGGAGTGCTTTGAAATGGGCTTGATCGACACAACCCATACCGGCGGCCTGGATCTTCATTTCGGCAACCGCGATGCGGCGCTGGAAATCGTGCATCAAATGGCGGCCGGAGAGGGCTTCGGTCAAATCGTTGGCCAGGGGGTCCGTAAAATGAAAGCCATTTTCGCAAAGGATTTCGGCGCCGATGCCACAATCATGCAGGACATCGGCATGGAGGCCAAGGGTTTGGAGTTTTCAGAATACATGACCAAGGAATCGCTGGCCCAGCAGGGCGGTTACGGGCTGGCGCTCAAGGGGCCCCAGCATGATGAGGCCTGGCTGATATTCCTGGACATGGTGCATAACTTCATGCCGACCTTCGAGCAAAAAGCTGAAGCCCTGCACTGGTTCCCCATGTTTCGAACCTGGTTCGGGCTCTGCGGTCTGTGCAAACTGCCCTGGAATGACATTATCCCTGAAGACAACAAAGACACTGCCGAGCCGGCCAAGGTCATGAAACACGTCCAGTGGTATGCGGATTATTTCAGCTCCATTACCGGCATCGAATCCGGCCCCGAAGACCTGATTAGTATGAGCGAGGGCGTTTATAACTTTCAGCGAATTTTTAACCTGCGCATGGGCTTTGGCCGCCGCGAGCATGATGCGCTCCCCTATCGGGCGGTGGGCCCCGTCACCGAAACAGAATATGAATCCCGCGCCGAACGCTATGACAAACAGCTGAGCGAAATTTACAAATTTGATATTGACGGAAAAAGCAGCGCTGAAAAACTGGCCACGCTGCGCAAGCACCGTGAAGAACAATATGACACGCTCAAAGATGCTGTTTATAAACGCCGCGGATGGACAAACGATGGGATTCCAACCCTGAAAACCGCCAAGCGCCTTGGAATCGATTTTGATGACGTTGTGGAATTGTTAAAGGCCAATGGTGTCAGGTCATGATTCAGGTGGCCGGCAAACAGATTGACTGGCGGGAAGGCATGACGGTGTCAGACCTGCTCGCAGAGCTCAAGGACCCCCATCCTTACGCCGTTGTGCGCATCAACCAGCAGTATGTCACGCGACCCAATTTCGAGCATACATATGTCCCCGATGATTCGGAGGTCTATTTGATTCCCATGGTTGCCGGCGGGTAAGCTGGCGTTTGCAAAGGGCAGAGCGCAGCGAGCACAGCGAATTCAATTCCGCTTCTGCCACTTTAATTCCGGCACCCTGCGCTCTGCCCTGTGCGTATAGATCCCCCTGCGGATCCTTTACGCTGGGCTCAAGGCCCTGTTCGGTTTACCAAAATGCCCCCTACACGTCGCCCTGCGCTCTATGTGCCACGACCTATGCCCCATGCCCGATACGCTTTGTCTGAAATCCAACTCGACGATGACATTTGCATTCCAGTTAAGGATGTGATATTCTTAATAATCATCGACTATCTCCCATCAATATTCTGAAAATTTGCCGCTCGTGATTGACGCAAACAAACTCAAGTATTACGGGCTAATGCCCGATAATAATAAGGCAGTTAGACGGCTCAAAAGCCTCGTTCTTTGTCAATAGATAAGAGTTTCAGGCGGAAATCGTCACAAAATCCCAAATGCTGCGGTTTCTTTTCATAAGGATATTTAAGACGGTGGAAGACGTTTGCCACCCGGGTAACGTTTAGCGTCTTACCCTTTGATATTGCGCGAAAAATCTTGACTTATCCTAGATTATGGTTTTAATTTTAAACACCCGAATCGAGTTTAGCGGATAATTCAATGCAAAAATTGAAAAGGTCAAGATCATCATGTTCGTTTTTCGAAACCTGTTAGTCGCGGTGGCAACGGTGCTGGATTATGTGCTGGTGTTTTTCATGTTCATTACAATCGCCCGCGCCGTGCTGTCATGGGTAAGCCCGGATCCGTATAATCCGATTGTGCGTTTCATCCATAATGTAACGGAGCCGGTCCTGATTCAAATTCGCAAAAGAGTGCCGATGATGTATGGCGGAATCGACTTTTCTCCAATTATTGTGATTCTGATCATCATCTTCCTGCGAATATTTGTGGTCAACAGCCTCGAAGGTTTGGCCCAATCCTTAGGATAAGATGAAAGGCAGGTGAACCCCAATGAAAATTACGCCCCTTGATATCCAACAGCAGCAATTTAAAACCCGATTTCGCGGCTTCGACATTCGAGAGGTTGATGCCTTCCTTGAGCAGATGGCTGAGACTTTTGAAACGTTGCAGAAGACAAATCAGAATCTGACCGACGAAGTCCGGCGATTGGAACTGGAAATTCAGGGATATCGGAAACGGGAAGAGACCTTCAAACGGGCACTGCTTAATTCTCAAAAAGTATTGGACCAGATGAAGGACAATGCCCGTAAGTCAGCCGAATTGATCATCGCTGAATCTGAAGTAAAGGCCGAAAAAATCCTTAATAAGGCTCACAATCGCCTGGCGCAACTGCATGAGGACATTTTGGAATTAAAACGGCAGCGGACGCAAATCGAAGTTCAGATCAGTTCGATCATTGAAGCCCACTCCAGACTGCTCGAAATTGGAAAAGAGGGAATCAAAGAAGAAGACGAAGAAGACGACAAAATCAAGTTCCTAAAAAAGTCGAATTAAACGTCCGATTCGAAAAATCAATACCGTCTTTAAAACCGCCTGAAATGAATGCACGGGTGCTGACCGCTGAAAGTGCGGCAGGCGCTCATATCTTAGTTTTCAGCTAAGGATCAGCTTTCGTTTCAGGCGGTTTTATCCGAATTGAACGCATGGTTCTGCGGAAAAATTTTCTCTTTGGAAGTTTGGCGCTTGTACACGAAAAAAATAGGATAATAACCACAAATACATCAGGCAGCCCGCCTGGCCTTGCTCGCATGGCGGGCGGGGGACACAAAGGATAGAAAAACCGTTTTTAATCCAAGCATATTTTGTGCTCTTTGTGGTAATATTTGGGAGATACGGCTCGATCGATGAAATGGAGATGGCAATAACGGATGTACTGATACCAGGAGCGGTTAATGGCAAAAATTGATGCATTTTTTAAACTGATGAACGAACAGGGAGCCTCAGACCTTCATTTGGCGTCCGGACAGCCTCCGGCGCTCAGAATCAGAGGCGACATTGAAAGAATCAAATATAAAGTCCTCAATAACGATGACCTCAGGGCCATGCTCTATGAAATTGCACCCGAGCACAAAGTTAAAACATTTGAGGAAACCGGTGATATCGATTTTGCTTACGAGATCCCAGGCCTGGCCCGTTACCGCGCTAATTTTTTCATGCAAAGAAACGGCGTGGGAGCCGTCTTTCGTGAAATTCCCAGCACGATCATGACCGCCGAACAGCTCGGCCTGCCGCCGGTCGTGTCAAAACTGGCCAGCCTTCCCAGAGGACTGATTCTGGTGACCGGGCCCACCGGCAGCGGTAAATCCACCACCCTGGCATCCATTATTGATGTAGCCAACCGCGCACGCAAGGATCATATTATAACGGTCGAAGACCCTATTGAATTCGTGCATCAAAGCCAGAGCTGCATTGTAAACCACCGAGAGGTCGGCCTGCATACCGAAACCTTTTCCGCTGCACTACGCGGTGCCCTGCGCGAAGATCCGGATATTATTCTGGTGGGCGAAATGCGCGACCTTGAGACCATCTCGCTGGCGGTCGAAGCCGCTTCAACAGGTCATCTGGTGTTCTCCACGTTGCATACATCCAGCGCCTATAAAACCGTCGATCGTGTTATCGAGGTATTTCCTTCTAGCGAGCAACCCTTAATTCGATCGACTTTGTCAGACGGACTCCGCGCGGTGGTCGCTCAGACCCTCTTTAAGCGTGTTGATCGCAAGGGCCGCATCGTGGCCCTGGAAATTTTAATTGCCAATCCGGCGGTTCGCAATCTCATCCGCGAAGGCAAAACCCATCAGATACCGTCCATGATTCAAACCGGAAAAAAATACGGTATGATTCTGCTGGATGATTATATAATGGAACTGTTCCAGTCCGGAAAAATCAGCGCCGACGAGGCCTATGCAAAAGCCAACGAAAAAGCAAGGTTCAGGCCTTTGCTTAAAGCACCACCAACCGACTTTACCGAAGTCTGATAAGAAGAGAAAAAGAATAGAATCTTAACCACAAAGACACAAAGGACACAAAGAATCGAATAAAAGTTTTTAATCTTAACATATCTTCGTTTTCTTAGTAGTAATTTTCGTGACGCTTTTTCTTGCTAACGGATGATCTAACCCAACAAAGGCCGTACCATGAAAAAACAGGAAATTGACCATCTTCTGGTAAAAATGCTGGATTATCACCGGGATGTCTCCGACCTTAACTTTACTGTCGGCAAGCCCATGCAGGTGGAGAGCGCCGGTGAATTGATTCCCGTTGATTTTAAGCCGACATTTAAGGCGCTGACCCCCTTTCAAACCGAGGTCATTGCTTTGAATCTGGTCAACCAGGACCGCCGCCTGACCCATTCCATTCTGAGTGCTGGCTCCTGCGACATGTCCTACGCACTGCCCGGCAAAGCACGCTTCAGGGTCAACATTTTTTCCCAGGGCGCCAACATCTCGATCGTTTTGCGTAAGCTGGAGTCTAAAATTCCGACCATCGAGGAACGCGAGCTGCCCAAAACAATGTTCAATATCTCCAAGGAGCTTAACGGCATTGTCTTTGTCACTGGCGCAACCGGTTCCGGTAAAACCACCAGCCTGGCAGCCGTACTCGATGAAATCAATGAGAACAAATCCGTGCACATCATCACCCTGGAAGATCCGGTAGAATATCAACATCCGCATAAAAAATCGACCTTCAACCAGCGCGAACTGGGCATGGATTTTGACAACTATGCCAATGGCCTGCGGGCCGCTCTGCGGCAGGCCCCCAAGGTGATTCTGGTCGGTGAAATGCGCGATCGCGAAACAATTGAAATCGGCCTGCGCGCCGCAGAGACCGGCCACCTGGTTTTAACTACCCTGCACACCGTTGATGCCGGCTCAACGGTCAATCGTATTCTGGGTATGTTTTCCACCGAAGATGCTGAACAGATTCGCATCCGCCTGGCCGACACCATGCGCTGGATCGTCTCCCAGCGGCTGCTTCCCCAAGTCGGCGGCGGCCGGGTGGCAACCTTTGAAATCTTAGGTGCCAATCTGAGGGTCAAAGACCTGATCTTGCACGGGGAATCGGAAGGCAAAACATTTTATGAAATTATGGAAAAGGGCAATGCTTTTGGCATGATCACATTCGACCAGCATATTGTCGGCCTGTACGAGCAGGGCTTGATTACCCAGGAGACGGCATTGGGTTATTGCTCACATAAAGGAATTGTGGGGCGCGGTATCGATTCCATCAAGAGTGCCCGGGGTGAAGCCACGACCGACATCGACAGCCTGGAAATTGATCGCAATTATGCCAAATCCGTTAATTAACAAGGTTTGCCCGTTTGCCGGTTATAAACAAATCTAACTTCTTTTTTCTATATCGGGCTAAACGGGCTTAATCGGCTCAACGGGACAACCTGATAGCAATATCGAAGCTAAACACAAATATAAATTCGTTGTATATAGGAACAATCGACATGGAAGTTATCTGCAGCAGTTGTCAAGGCAAATTCAAGATAGCAAATGAAAAGATCCCCGCAGGCAAGCGCACAACTGTTGCCTGTCCCAAATGTAAAGGCTACATTACCTTGAGGCCTCAAAAGGGTTCCGCAGGCGGCCGCGCCGGCAGCTCAAAGAGCGGTTATAATGCGTCCGAGAAACCGTTTGACTTCATCGAAGAAGAAGGTTTGACCTCCCTGGTATGCGAACCGAATCCAAAGGTTCGCAGGGCGATTACCAACGCCCTTGAGGTCATGGACTACCAGATCACCGAGGCCGAGAATGCCCGTGATGCGCTAAAACGCATGCGCTATCACAATTACGACCTGTTTGTCATCAATGAAAATTTTGACTCTGACAATCCGGATGCCAACAGCATATTGCTGTTTCTCGAGCGGTTGAGCATGAGCGTGCGCCGCGACATGTTTGTGGCTTTAGTCAGCAACCGATTCCGGACGATGGATAACATGATGGCCCTCAACAAGAGCGTCAACTTAATTATCAATATTAAAAATGTCGATGATATCGGGAAAATATTAAGTCGCGGAATTACGGACAATGAATATTTTTACCGCATTTATAAGCAGACGCTTAAGGAGGTTGGCCGCGTCTAGTCCGTTTTAAGGGAAATGGCCCTTTTTCCGATATGCTGCGTTCTCCGCGAGTTTCTGCCTTCAACGTACATATAAGTAGGCCTCAGGCAAAAACCCTTGTGCGGCCTTGCCTATCGAAAAAATTCCTCATTTCCACAATCCGCACCCATATTTGACGCCTTAAGAATCTGATTTATAATTTATCAGAACAAAGTTAAATATCCTTCCTATTTCGAAAGCTTAAGGATCCAGCGGATGAAGAAGTGAAAACGACAATTGAAAAAATAGCGGATGATCTTTTTTTGATTCCGTTGACGCCGCCCATACGCAGTTTCTCAAATTTTATCAGTGCCTGGTTGTACCGTGGCAGCTCCACCTATTTAATCGATGTAGGCCCCTCGGCCTGTGCGCCGGATCTCATGTTTGCATTACAGCACTTAGATGTCCGTCAACTGGACGCCATCTTGCTCACCCATATTCATCTGGATCATGCCGGCGCCATCGGGGAAATCGCCGAAGCCTTTCCCCGGACCCCCATCATCTGCCATCAGTCAGCCATACCGCACCTGGTTGAGCCCTCGCGTTTGTGGGAAGGAACAAAAAAAGTACTTGGATCGATGGCCTTATCCTACGGTCCGATAAAGTCGGTGGCCGAAAATCGGCTTCAGACGGCAGACCGTTTTGAGACCAAATCCATCAAGCCCATCATCACACCCGGGCATGCGGCCCATCATGTCAGTTATCAATCTGAGAAATACCTGTTTGCCGGTGAAACCGGAGGCGTCTTCATGGCCCTGCCGAAAAACCGGTTTTATTTGCGACCGGCCACCCCGCCGGTGTTCTTTCTGGAAGAAGCCCTGCAGAGTGTTGATGCCCTCATTGCCTGTCACCCGCAAAAAATCTGCTACGGTCATTACGGTGCCCATCCGGATGCTGTCGCGATGCTGCAGATCCATCGCCGCCAACTTCAGACCTGGGAACAGCTGCTCAGGACTGAAATGAAAAAAATTGATGAAACCGAACGCAATTCAAAATGCCTGGAGAAACTTTTGCGAGAAGACAAACTGATGGGGACTTTTGATCAACTGCCGTTGGACATACAGGCGCGCGAAGAATATTTCCTCAAAAACAGCATCAATGGGTATCTGGGGTATCTGCGTTCAGAGGTTCAGGGTTCAGGGTTAAGCGGTTAGGTTGTCGAGTTGCGTGTTACGCATTTCGGGTTGTGGCCGCCGGCAGCCAGAAGTGCGATTAAACGACGCTAGTCGCAGGCTGCCTGTTGCCACTATGATACATGACTATTTCTGCTGTTGTCCAACCTCTGAACCTTTGAACGTTGAACCTTTGAACCCTGATTAAGCTTGATTGGCAATCAACTTGAGGCCCGCCAGCGTCAGTGCCGGTTCAACCACTTCAATGGTTTCGGAAACATCGAATAAAAGTTCGGCCAAACCGCCAGTGGCAATAACTTTGGGTTCAGTGCCCATCTCCAGCTGCATCCGCCTGACAATTCCATCTACCAGGCCGGCATAACCGAATATAATGCCGGACTGAATGCTCCCGATGGTATCTTTACCGATAACGTTTTCAGGCGGGTTAAAAATTTCCACGCGTGGTAGCTTGGAGGCCTTTAAAAATAAAGCTTCTGAAGCAATTCCGATTCCGGGACTGATGGCCCCTCCAAGGTATTCACCCTTTTCAGAAATGGCGTCAAACGTTGTGGCGGTGCCGAAATCAACCACAATCAAACTCTTGCGGTATCGATGATAGGCGGCCACGGCATGTACAATGCGGTCTGCACCGACCTCCGCGGGATTTTTTAATAAAATGGGCATGCCCGCACAATTTTTGGCATCAACCCATGTGGGGGGATGACCGATGTATTTACGACAGAAAGCATCCAAGATGGTGACCATGGGCGGGACCACGCATGAGATAATGGTTTGTGTAATATCATCTATCTGGATGCCGTCAGCAGTAAACAGGCTGTTGATAAACACATTGAACTCATCCTCGGTCGAGTTGCGTTCGGTATGAATACGCCAATCGTTACGCAATTGGTCGTCCTGGTAAACGCCTAAGACCGTGTGGGTATTGCCGACATCAATGACCAGAAGCATTTCATTAACCTCTTTCAGTGTGTTCAGGTGTCAGGTTTCAGGTGTCAGATATTCATATTCATATCTAAATATAAAAATTTTCTGGGAAGACTC
>CAZJHF010000151.1:0-9093 GCA_964545505.1 uncultured Desulfobacterales bacterium
TGGTTTATTAAGGCGCTGGCCGACAGCTATCGGTTGATTCCGCCATTCGGGTTCCGATTCAGCGGGGCATTGATTGAACAGTTAATGGGTATCGCCGGCAACATGTTTGTGATTGGCGTTAAGGTGGGGGCGCCGATTATCGCCGCTTTATTGCTCACCAGCATTGCCTTTGGTCTCATTGCCCGTACGGTGCCCCAGATGAACATCTTATTTGTGGCCATGCCCTTGAAAATAATGATCGGGTTGCTGTTTATCGGGCTTAGTCTGCCGTATTTTGCGGCATTCCTGCAATCGGTATTCAGGGGTATGGGAAACACCCTATTTTTATTAATGCGAGCCGCATCTTAAAGGTTAACTGAGGTTCATTATGGCAGAAAGCGCTGGTCAGGAACGCACCGAAAAAGCAACCCCCAAGCGCCGCCAGAAAGCCAGGAGCGAAGGGCAGGTTGCTTACAGCCGCGAAATTACCTCGGTGCTGATCATTATGACCGCTATGGGGTTTTTCTATTTTGCCGGCGCCTGGATGTTTTGGAATATCTCAGAGGTGATCGTTAACATTTATCAGCAGTTGGACACCTTGCGAATCGATGGGGCTACCGATCTGAGTGCCTTTGCAACGACAATGTTTAAAAAAGTATTTCTAATTTTAGTTCCTTTTTTTGTGCCGATTGTCATTGTTGCGCTGGCAGGCAACATCGGACAAATCGGATTTCAAATGCACGCCAAGCCCCTGCGCCCTAAATTGTCCAAGTTCAACCCCGTTAAGGGATTGAAAAAGCTGGTGTCCCCAAAATCATTGGCGGAACTGGTCAAATCTATTTTCAAAATTGTGATTATCGGCTCGGTTTCCTTCGGGGTGGTCAAAAAGGAAATGACGAAGTTTCCCGCCCTGATTCAACAGGAAGTTACCGACATACTTCTTTTTATTGCCTCAGTGGCCTTTGAAATTTTTTTTTATGTGTGTCTGATTCTCATCATTTTGGCGGCCCTTGATTATATTTACCAGCGCTGGCGACATGAAGAAAACCTGAAGATGACTAAACAGGAGGTCAAAGATGAGCGCAAACAAAGCGAAGGCGACCCCAAGATCAAGGCGCGGATTCGGAAAGTGCAGATGGAACTGGCCGCACGTCGGATGATGGAAGCAGTACCCGATGCAGATGTCGTTATCACCAACCCTGTTCATTTGGCAATTGCGCTTAAGTTTGATTCGGCCGAGATGGTTGCACCAACAGTGGTTGCCAAAGGGGCGGGCCCGGTGGCGCAAAGAATAAAAGAAATTGCACGCGAAAATGAGGTGCCGATTGTTGAAGATAAACCATTAGCCCAGGCGCTGCACAAAATGGTTGAAATCGGAGAATTTATACCAGCTGAGCTCTACCGGGCAGTGGCCGAGGTGCTGGCTTACGTATATCGGCTTAAGGGCATGTATCAAAATGCCTGAGCTCAATTTTTGAGTCGTCACGCAAAGAGGCTTACCTAAATAAGCAAGAATTTATGATGAAATTGAATAAAAAGGCGCTACGGTTTTAAGTTAGTAGAGGGATAAGGAAAATATTTTGGCGGAAAATACACAAATAGCAGAGCGGGCGCCAATGTTTGCCAAAAACAGCGACCTCTGGATGGCCCTATCCGTGGTCGGCATTTTGGTCTTTATGGTGATGCCATTACCGACCTTTTTGCTGGATTTATTGCTGTCCTTCAGTATTACCCTTTCGCTGGTCATTCTGCTGGCGAGCATGTATGTTCCGCGAACTTTGGATTTGCCGGCCTTTCCATCGATTCTGCTGCTGGCAACCCTTTTTCGACTGTCTCTCAACGTCGCTTCCACCCGAATCATATTGTTGCACGGCCAGGAAGGCATCTCGGCTGCAGGCAAGGTTATTCAGTCGTTTGGCAGTTTTGTCGTTGGCGGCAACTACCTGGTGGGCATTATCGTTTTTTTGATTCTGGTGGCCATTAATTTTATGGTTATTACCAAAGGCGCCGGACGCATCGCCGAAGTGGCTGCTCGGTTTACGCTGGACGGCATGCCCGGCAAACAGATGAGCATTGATGCGGATCTGAATGCCGGTTTGATTACCGAAAAAGAAGCCCGGGAACGGCGTGAAGAAATCTCCAGCGAAGCAGAATATTTTGGGGCGATGGACGGTGCCAACAAATTCGTGCGTGGTGATGCAATGGCCGGCATTGTCATCACCATGATCAACATTATTGGCGGGCTGGCCATTGGCATTTTTCAAAACGACATGAGTTTTGTGGATGCGGCCCAAAATTATACCCTGCTGACCATTGGCGACGGCCTTGTCAGCCAGGTGCCGGCTCTGATCATTTCCACCGCAGCCGGAATCATTGTCACTCGCGCAGGAGCAACTGCGAGTCTGGGGCAAGAAGTTGCATCTCAAATACTCGTACAGCCCAAAGCAATTGCGGTAACTTCCGGGGTTTTATTTGGATTTGGTCTGGTGCCCGGCTTGCCCACCGTGCCTTTTTTGATTTTAGCGCTTCTGACCGGCGGGCTGGCCTATTCGATTTTTCAGTCCATCAAGCAGGATGCAAAAACCGAAGAAGAATTACAATTACAGGAAGAAAAGGCCCTGCCGACGGATTACTTCGATGCCCTGCCGCCGCTGGATACACTGGCCATCGAAGTGGGATACGGTCTCATCCCCCTGGTGGACGTCGAGCAGGATGGTCAGTTGCTGGATCGCATTAAATCGTTGCGCCGCCAGATTGCGCGTGAGCTTGGAATTGTCGTCGCTCCGGTGCATATCCAGGATAATATGCAGTTAAAAGCCGGTGAATATTCCATTTTGCTAAAAGGCAATGAAGTTGCCCGCGGGGAGTTGATGACCAACTATTATCTGGCCATGAATCCAAACGTCATCGAAGAAAAGATTGATGGCATCCCCACCCAGGAGCCCACCTATGGTTTGCCGGCTTTGTGGATCAAGGAAGCGGTCAAAGAGCAAGCGCTGGCGAAGGGATTTACCGTGGTGGATCTGGCAACTATCCTGACGACCCATCTGTCTGAAATCGTCAAGCAGCATTGCCACGAAATGCTGGGCAGACAGGATGTCCAGCAGTTGTTGAATACGTTGAAAGAAACCCATCCCAAGGTCGTCGAGGAACTGGTTCCCAATTTATTGCCGCTGGGCGGGGTCGTGCGTGTATTGCAAAACCTTCTGCGCGAGCAGGTTCCCATTCGTGATTTGCTGGCTATTTGCGAAACCCTCGCAGATTGGGCGCCTGCCACCAAGGATCTGGACATATTAACTGAACACGTGCGCCACGCATTAGCGCGAACGACTACAAAAATGCACCTGACGCCGCAAGGCAGTATTGCCGCCATTACCCTGGGGCCCAATCTGGAATCGGCTATTTCAGGTGCCTTGCAGCAAACCGATCATGGCTCGTTTTTGTCCCTGGATCCCAACATCGCGCAGCAAATGATGAATAACCTGGCTGGCAGTTTAGAAAAGCTGACATCTCTGGACTATCAGCCGGTGGTGATGTGTTCCGCCCAGATCCGCTACCACGTCAAGCGGCTGGTGGATCGGTTTATCCCCCGCGTGGCGGTGCTGTCCTATGATGAAATTCTGAACCATGTTGAAATACAATCTTTAGACGTGCTGGAGCCAAACGATGCAGATCAAACGCTTTGAAGCCCGGGATATGACATCCGCCCTGCGGTTGATTAAAAATGAACTCGGTCCTGACGCGGTCATTTTATCAGCCCGCAATATCAAAAAAGAGAATAAACTGCTGGGTCTCGTAAAATCAGTAGGTGTGGAGGTGACCGCCGCGGTCGACACCCTTGATCTGGCAGTCAAGACGAATTCAGTCGCTTTTTCAGGGGCCATGAACACCTATCGGCAATACGAACCATCCGATACCTCCGGGATGCGAAGTGCGCGCCTGAGGGTGAGTAAACGCACGAAAGCAGGAAGTGGGCATCGTAAACCGTTGCTGGAGCCAAAAGACAATGTCGGGCCTGCAGCCGACGGTGTGGTCAGAGATTTATTAGCGCATTTACTTTTACATGAAGTTAATCGCGATGTGGCCGCCGACATCGTTGCTCACTTAAACCAGCGATATGCGCGCTCGCGTCTGAATACAACCGAGCAGGTTATGACTGAAATAGCGCATCGATTGCACGAAAAATGCGCAACGGCCACCGAGCGGTCCGCAAACGCCATTGGCGTGCGCATTGTTGCTGTTGTCGGACCCAGCGGTGTCGGCAAAACAACAACGATTGCCAAGCTGGCTGCCCGGCATGCGATCCAGCAGCATCAGAGCGTTGCCCTCATTTCACTGGATGCCAATCGCATCGGAGCGGGAGCTGAATTAAGGGTCTACGCGCGGGCAATGGGTCTTCCGCTTAAAATGGCAACCACACCGGCTGCATGTGCGGCGGCCGTTTACGAATTTCGCGAGTGTGATCTTATCTTGGTTGATACGCCCGGGTTAAATCCGGCGGACACGGACGAAATCGATGCCCTCAAGAGATGTCTGGATGAAATGGGTTCGGTGGAAATCCATCTGGCATTAAGTGCACTGACCAAAGAAAGGGATTTGAGCCACACCATCAGGCGCTTGAACCCGATGGTGATTGAGGGTTTGATTTTTACCAAGCTGGATGAAAGCTGTGCGCTGGGCAGCCTCATTAATTTGCTGTGGGATCAGTCTTTGCCCCTGTCCTATATAACCGACGGCCGGCAGGTGCCCGATGCCATCAAAACCGGGTCTGTCAAACACATTCTGCAAAAGCTATTGGGGGATTTCAAATTGCACAGCGCCGATTCCAATACCCCCAAAAAGGACCTGTTTCCTGAAGATGCAGCGGCAGACTTAAATCGTAACCCATTTGTTGCCAACAGCAATTCAGACGTGTTTCACTGTTCGGATTGCAAATGGACCCGCAAGATAAAACCCAAAAACCTGATTACGTTTTCAACAGCTGAAGACGCTCAGCGGCAACAGTTTATGCCCTGTCGGGATTGTCAGCCGCATAAAAGCCAATCGGTTCATGTTGACGACTCGGTGAGGAGGGATTCGGTGCGAATCTCAAACTATTCCTAAAGGACAGATGGCGAAAAGGAATGCGACCCCTATGAACTCGAAAAGTCCCTCGGATAATGTCATTCGTCTTTCGGATCGAATGAAGCACAAAAACTCAAAACCGGTGAGCACCCCGCGGTCTCGGCATACGGCCGCTCCGCGGGTAATTGCCGTCACCAGTGGCAAAGGAGGCGTGGGTAAGACCAATATTGTAGCCAATCTGGGTTTTGCATTTTGCCGGCTGGGCAAAAAAGTGCTGATATTGGATGCCGATCTGGGACTGGGCAATTTGGATGTTTTGCTGGGAGTTGCCCCGAAATACAATTTGTCGCATGTTCTTATGGGCGAGAAATCTGTCAGCGAGATCATCGTGCAGGGCCCCGGCAATCTGCTGATTTTGCCGGCGGCTTCAGGCATACAGGAATTAACCCAGCTGACCAAGCAACAGAAAATTCAAATACTAAGCGAGCTGGATCCTGTGATTGATTCTGTAGACCTGTTGCTGATCGATACAGCCGCCGGTATTTCTTCGAATGTGATGGATTTCAACGTAATTGCCCAGGAAATCATTGTAGTGGTATCCCCCGAGCCGACGGCGATAACCGATGCTTATGCCTTAATGAAGGTACTGGCTTTAAAGTATGCTGAAAAAAACTGCAAGATAATCGTAAATTTAGCGCACACAAGGACACAGGGAAATGAGGTTTTCCGGCAATTAAACCTGGTGACAGAGAGATTTTTGGATATGCGCATTGAGTATGTTGGAAGCGTACCGTTTGATGCAAACGTTACGCGGGGGATCAAACAGCAGAAGCTCGTCAGCGATCTTTTTCCAGATACTCCTGCCAGTAAAAGCTTCCGGGGGCTGGTTCGCAAAATCATTGCCCAACCCCCCAGCCAAATGCCCGATGGCGATTCCCATTTTTTCTGGCATCACTTAATGGAAAATAATTTTTCTTAACTGGAGATATATAATCCTATGGCCCTGGCACAGAGACGAACACAAAAAGTCGTTCCCAAAGACCCGGCATATCGCGATCAGTTAATTACCGAATACCTGCCCTATGTAAAACGCATCGTTCAAAGGCTGGCCGTGCATCTTCCGTCAACTGTTGATGTTGATGACCTGATGAACGTTGGCGTTATCGGTTTGATTCAGGCAGTGGATCGCTACGATCCCCGACGGGATAACAAATTTATGACCTATGCGATCTTCCGCATCAAAGGCGCAGTGCTCAGTGAACTGCGCGCTCGGGATTTCCTGTCTCGATCAAATCGACGTAAAATTCGGGAGCTCGAATCCGCCTATTTGCGACTGGAACAAAAATTTGGCCGCGAAGCCGAAGATGTAGAAGTGGCGCAGGAACTGGGTATGGATCTGGAACAGGTTTACCGCACCAAGCAAATGTCGAGCATTTCCTTTATCAGCCTTGAAGAACTGGGGGTCTCGTCCAGGGACGAAAAGGAAAAGTTGTTGAAATATCTGATCAACAATGAGGATGACGCCCTGACCATGACCAAGTTAAAAGAACTAAGAGAGGCCATGGCTGAGGCGATCAAGCAGTTGCCTGAAAAGGAACGCCTGGTTATTTCACTTTACTACCTTGATGAATTGACAATGAAAGAAAGCGGTAAAGTTCTCGGCATTACCGAGTCACGGGTATCTCAAATTCATTCACAGGCCATTTTGCATTTGCGGACTAAACTGCGAAAACAAAATTTACTGGAAGACTAGTGTTGCGCTTGGAAAACAAAGCGGCTGTCCGGTGAATCCTGACGGTACAGCTGGATTCGAAAGTCAAATTCGGAAGTGGGAGGGCGCAAGGTGGAATAACATCTGCGACAAAAGGATAGACTTATGGTTGACGATATTCATATCGTTAAAGGCTTGCCCCCGGTATCGCCTTCAAAGCAAATCCAGCGCGTCAATCGCAAAAAACGTGAAGACGAAAAACCACCTTTTGAAAAATACCTTAATGCGGATGACGAAAAAGACAAAAAGAAACGGCGTAAGAAAAAAAAGTCTGATACCGTAGATGTTGCCGGCAAAGCTAAAAAAACGCTTTCTTCAAGGACCACCGAATCCTCAAATGATAACGATACGGCTGATACCACAGACGGGTCAGATCAAAAAATTATTGACGTACATGTCTGATGAAAGCCAGCAGGTTGACACGACATAGGGAGTGGTAATGACATTGCAAACGCTGCATTTCTGGGAGATCATCTTCGATGTGACGCAAATTTGCCTGGGCGGATTGATCCTTTTATTTCTGATTTTAAACCGAATTAAATTTAAACGGTTGATCTTAGGCGTGCCGTCCGACGGACAAGCCCAGAATGTGAATACAGAATTTGTCGTGGAAGCCGTTCGCCAGCAAACCGAATTGGCTTTTAATCATATTGTGGAAACCATCGAAAAAGAGCGCCAAACACTAAATGCCTATTATCATCAACGCGATACGCAGATGGCACCGGCCATTTTAACGGCGGTGACGCCGACGGCACCCAAACAACATTCGAGCGGTGAGACATCCGAACCGGATCCTGCCAGCGCAATTTACGGTGAAATTGAACGCCTTGCGGATCAGGGATTAAGTCTGATTGACATTTCAGAACAGCTGAATGTGCCGCAAGGCGAAGTCGATCTGGTTTTAAAGCTCAAACATTTGAACACCAGGTCCGTGCAAAAGAAAAGCCATCCGCCTGCTTAATTTCCCTCCAAATAGCCTTCTCTTTCTGGACATAAACCCTTCTAACCGATTTTCAGACGAATCGGCAGAATTGGTCCCGGGCGGCAAAAAATGCCCCCGGCGGAGCATTGCGCTACCGGTGGCAGCCGTGACGGCCCATTTCCCCGTCGGGCCCTTCTCAGGTGGATTGAGGCGCTTGGCGGCCGGGCTTTAAACCTATTGATATTATTTAAAATATAAACGCACATGCTCGACCCGGGGATCCTCTATCATTTTTTCGGACTGATCTTCAAAAAAGATCCGGTTGGTATGTGTCTTGCAATTCATCCCAGCGACAATACAGTCGACCGGCAAATCAGTCGACTAAATTGAATCGCATGATTTTCCGGCCGCACATGGGCGGGTGATTTGAATAGGGAGTTTGTCAATGAGTGGATCGATTTACATGTCAGCTACCGGTGCTCTGGCCTACGAAAAGCGCCTGCAGCTGATTTCCAACAATTTGGCCAATGTAAACTCGGCCGGTTTTAAAAAGGACCGCAGTCGGTTTCGTGCATTTGAGCTCGCTGAAATGAGCACCGGCATAAGACGGCCCGCGAGCTGGGCGCAATCACAGGCGCCGGACTACTGGATGGACTTTAGCACCTATACGGATTTTTCCGCAGGAAAAATCAAAAATACGGGCAATCCATTTGATCTGGCCTTATCGGGTACGGGGTTTTTCTGTGTAGAGACACCCGATGGTATTCAGTATACGCGTCGCGGTGATTTTACGGTTAATGCCGATGAGGTACTGGTCACCCAGGAAGGCTGGCCAGTTTTAGGCAAAGGCGGCGAAATTCAGATTAGCCTTTCCAAACCCGCTGCTGATAATCAGGAATTCTCAGTTTCTGAGGATGGCTATATCACCGTTGACGGATCACAGGTGGACCGCCTGCGCATTATTGATTTTACCCAATCCCATGCGCTTGGAAAAGCGGGACACAACTATTACCGCGCCCTGAAACCCAATTCCCTGCAAGAGCTCGATGAGGGATTGAAGGTCAGTCAGGGATTTCTCGAGATGTCCAATGTCGATACGGTCCGTATGATGACCGAAATGATAGAAGTGTTACGCGGCTATGAAACTTACCAGAAAATGATGCGTTCCATCGATGACATGAACGGCCGGCTGATCCAGGATGTTGGCAGAGCCGGTTAGCGGGATGTCAGCGATTTTGGGTTAATGGTTATGGGTGGAAGCGGTTTTAGAAAATGATAATGACATGGGTAAAAGCCAGCTGCTACGAATAACCAATAACGAATAACAGATAACAAATAACGAACATTGGAGGCAAAA
>CAZJHF010000152.1:0-9082 GCA_964545505.1 uncultured Desulfobacterales bacterium
CCGGGGATTAAACGATATTTTATATTTTGCATGTATTCCCGGTAACCTTCTAAATTCCTTTCCAGCACTTTTTCTTCATTGAATATTCTCGGCACTAAAGCGCAGATCATCAGCACCGAAGGGATTAAAGCCCAGTAGGAGCCCAGTGCCAGCGGGGTAAAGAGAAACATCAATGCGACACCCAGGTACATTGGATGTCGAACAATTGCGTATGGCCCGCTGCTGATGACTTCCTGGTCCTTTTCCACTTCGATGACACGCGATGCATAGCTATTCTCTCGTAATACCAGAAAAACAAAACCATAGCCCAGCAACACCATCACATCGGCTATGATAACCACGGTGACAGGCACACGCGTCCATCCAAATCGCTGGTCAAAGCCCGGCAGCAAAAAGGTGAAAATAAAGCACACCGACATGATACCGATAATCCATTTTTGCTCCGTTTCCTTTTCTTTCGACCGCATGCGGCGCTCCAGCAGATCGGGATCGTTTTTAAGAAAATACATTAAAAACGCAAGCATGGAAATAAAGATAAGGATCAGATATACCCATGCTTCCCAGAAATTAAGGCTTCCAACCGGCAAAAAGAACATCGCTAGCATCACAATTAGAAATAGAAGAATCCGTATGAAAACCATTATGATCAATTTGTTTTTCGGCAGGTGGTTGTTGCTTATGGTGTCCTCTTTTCATCGATAGTCGTAAAATGTTATGCCGCAGCAAGGCAGCGCAGAAAATCACAGCCGCCCCATAGTTAATAGCCAAAAACCGCCATATCTAAATTGCGACCAACAATTTTGGGACCATTCCGTCTTTCTGTCGCTTAAATTTTTAAGAATGTATTCCGTAGAACCGATAGTATCTTTGGGCATTGCTATACAGACATTATGATAAAAAGCAACCCTATCATACAGTATGATCTGGATGGGAAGATCTTATGGAAGATCAGGACAAACCAAAATCAAAGGCAGGCACCATCTTTGGAATTGGATTCATTCTGGCAGATAGGTGATGTGGCACAACGGACAGGCGATACACAAGGATAAAATTACATTTAAAAATCGATTTTCCTGCGAGACGAATTTCCCAATAAAAGTAGGATTTACCGGCCCTGATTCCCTCTCGTTACCGCTCCTATGGGCGCTAGATTAACGATGCGGCCGTTTTCATCCACATCAATCGCCGCCGCCCGAATGGCTGAATACCAGACGCCGATTTCGCGGCCTGTGCTGTCGATAATCGTGAATCCCCAGGGCTGAACGGTGTTGCCTGTACCCTGAAGCGATACGCGATCAATCAAGGTTCGGAAATCTTTTGATTGCGTGTCAATTTCAACCCACAGCGGAGAATCCAGTACAAAATCTTTTTGTATACCAGCGACCACAAAGGGTCGGCTATGGGAGCCTCTGTAGTAATAGGTGTGGTTCGGCAGGACCTGGTGGTTTTGAAAAGCCTGGGTAACGTCAGGATTTGAGGTCAGTCTGCCATAATTTGAAGCGGCACATCCTATAAGGGCTGCTAGAAGTATCACCCATAAACTGTTCGTCTGCCACACTTTGCCTCGACTCGTTTTTAATGCTGTCATAATCCATACTTTTCTTGATACAGGGTTGATATTTGTAAAGGAAGGATATGAAAACATCATCATGGTAAATGATTTCGTCAAGTCAATCTTACGATCTATAAAAAAAAGGGTCTTGCGTGATACCCATGGGAATTTCAAGCAAGGCCCTTTTAAGTTTTTACAGATAAGAACAGCCAAGTCATTCAGACTTTTTATTAATTCATCAATCCTTTTTCAGCTGCTAAATTTGCGATCTCTTCAACAGACATGCGACTGAGTTTTTCAAGCGGTATACCCAGTTCGGTGGCGGCAGCCTGCTTTAATTCATCGGCTTGCGGTGTGTTTAAAAAATCGACCGAATCGCTCTTCGAAGCATTCGATTTCTTTTCAGTATTTGGTGATTTACCATTCGCTGCGGCGCCGTTGTGTTTTTTCGAATACCAAAGCAATCCGTTCAACGCCACCACCACTATGCCCAGTATGAGTAAAAAAAGTTTCATTTTATCATTCCTCAAGTAACTTATTGGCATTTAACGAGAATACTTTAGAATTGTTAAAAGAGACCGAACAACAGCGCCAGACGAGAGAATGCGCATGCCTTGTTTTTTTCACGGTGGAGCTCTGCAAAGGAATCCGGTAAAGGACTTTATTTAGTTGCTTATTTATGTTATAATATTGGATAGTTTGTGAGAGTCTTGATAAGATGTACATCCTTAAAAAAGGGGGGCAGTTCATAGTCGGTGCCCCCTTTTTTTCAGGCCGTCGCAAACCGATATGCTTTCAGAAGGGTTGACACCTTGAACAATTTGGCTTTCATCGGCTTCAGCTTAATCGGATTCGTGATCATTTTTCTTTTGCTCCGGGTTCTGCCCCGGCTGAGAGCAAAAAAGAATGATCGTTCAAATGCGCAACATACCTCCCGTTCGACCCACCAACAGACGACCGGCCCGAAAAGAGTCTACAAGATATAGTGCGGATTACTTCAGGGTAAAAAGTCGCCCAGATCATCGGCGCGCTGTTTGTATTTCAACGCTCAGCCGATCTTCTCGTTAAATATGCCGGCTGAAAAACAAGCCCACCGATTCAGCATTACCTTAATTTGAAATGCTAACCGTTTTCCCGATTCGGCTAAACTAGCGCTCCAAGCATTATCAGCACAGCCGATGTAAGGAAAATCACCGGGCAGAGTTTATATGGAAGAAAGTCGATTTTAAATCCTGTGCAAAATGAAACCAGGGCCAGCGCAATGAGAACCACAGCTGAACTAACATGAACTGCCAATGAAACTGGGCTGGTAGGGTCAATGGCAGTCACTATTGCATTGATGGAACCAATGAAGATAAGTGCGACACCCTCAACAAGCCATTCCATGGTAATGATTCGCTTATTATCAACGGATATATCCCCAAATCCCGCGACTACCGATTTCGTTGGAAACAGATGAGCTATTCCCCAAAAGGCAATAAATGCCGAACCTGCGTAAAGCAAGATCTGGCCAAGCATAGATGACCTCCCCAGGTTGCATTAATTTGAAAAAATGAGAACACCTGAAATCAGATACTAGCGGATAGAATCATCTGTTACCACCGCCTTTTGAGTGAAGTCAATTTTAGCGGTATTCTGTCGCTATTTCATCATCGACGCCGAAAAGGTACGAAATGAGTGCAGCCCGCATCCACATACCATTGCGCTCCTGTTTCCAGTAAACAGCGCGCGGGTCTTTGTCGACCTCGATTTCAATTTCATGGCGGCGCGGCAGCGGGTGCATGATGATGCAGTGGGATTGGATGACAGAGAGATGCTCTTTGGTGAAATGAAATTCCGGGTAAACATCGCTTTCTTCCACCGGGGCTTCGGCATATTCTTTTTGAATGCGGGTCATGTAGATGGCATCCACATGAGGCATGACACTGGCAAAATCATCCGTTTCGTGAAATTCGATATTATGTTTATTGAGAAAACTTTTTATATCGTCTTTCATGCGAAAGACTTCCGGGGCAACAAAATACAGCGTGACATCTTTATAATTTCGCATCAGATAGCTAAGCGAGCGCACCGTGCGGCCGCGTTTTAAATCTCCGACCATGGCAATTTTTTTGCCGTCCATCCCGCCGATGTTGCGAAACGAGCGTTCCAGGGTGTAGATATCCAGCAAGGCCTGGGTGGGGTGTTGATCGGGTCCGGAGCCCCCGTTGATAATGGCTACCGGCAGTTTGTTTTGATTCAGCAGCCAGGCGGTCTTTTCGGCAAATCCGGCCTCAGGATGCCGGATAATAATCAAATTCACGTAACTGGCAAAGGTGCGAATGGTGTCCTCCTGTGATTCGCCTTTAACTTCCGAGCTGGTGGAAGTGCCGCGAATTTCAGAAATTTTCATCCCCAGGATGTGGCAGGCGTTCAGAAAGGATATAAATGTGCGAGTGGAGGGCTGCACAAAATAAAGCATGGCGCGCTTGTGTGAAAGCAGGCCGCTTAACTTGCGAGCGCCCATTTTGGTTAAGGCCATGCGACGGATCTGGGTAGCCAGCTGGCACATATTATTCAGGAAATCCCTGTCAAACTGCTGTGAAAATAAAATATCCAGCATACGCCCTTTACGAATAAAGAAATCAAGCTTTTCACTTTTTTCGATTTTATGAAAGTTTTCCCAGCCTTTGTAATTTTGGATCGTGACTTCTTTTGGCTCGTCCATCGAGCTTGCCCTTTCAGCCCATTAAGTTAACTTTAACTATAACCCATCTCAAAAATGCATCTAACGCCCAATGGCTTTGTTGTAAACCGATTCGAAATGCTCGAATACTAGCGTGTATGCTCCACTTTCGAATCGGTTTACGTCGCGCCCTTGAGTGTGATCTACTATTTTTGAGATGGGTTCTAAAAGAATAAAAGATTAAATTAAATCCGCTTTTCGTAATGTTGCGGATAACAATAACAGACCTGGCCCGGACTTTACAAGCCCTGGATTTATAATTTAAATGGCAAAATGAATTTATTTTATTGCTCCTGGAAGCGATTTTATCTATCACTGAAAGCTTGCAACGGATCAAAAGCAACGCACACGGATCATATAGGTGCTGTTACCCCGTCAACCCTATTCGCCGGGTCCCAGCGTGAAGATCGCAAACAACCAGCAAAATGATCATCCTTTTGTAAAGTCGCCGCATCGAACCTTGTTGTACATGTCGGTGCCGGTGCTGTTGTCGCTGGTGGCAGAGCCTTTAACAGGTCTGGTGGATACAGCCTTTGTCGCACGCCTGGGTGCAGAATCCCTGGCGGCCCTGGGCGCGGGTACAGTCGCGCTTTCAAGCATTTTCTGGGCCTTTAATTTCTTAGGTATCGGGACCCAGACCGAAGTGGCCCAGGCTTATGGCCGCAAGGAAATCAAAAGGACCGCTGAAATCGGCGGTCTGGCAATTGCCCTGAGCGCTGCCATTGGCGTCCTGATGATACTCGGCGGGCTGCCGCTGGTACCTTATATATCCACTCTCATGGGCGCCGAGTCCGCAGTCCATGACCTTGCTTCTCAATACATTCAGGTGCGCTTGTTTGGTGCGCCGGCGGTCCTGGTCAGTCTGGCGGTCTTTGGTATCCTCAGGGGCTTGCAGGACATGCGCACACCGTTCTGGGTGGCGGTTAGCATTAATCTGTTAAATATTATTTTAGATCCGTTGCTCATCTTTGGTTACGGACCCTTTCCGCGACTGGGCATTTTCGGTGCCGGTCTGGCCAGCGTCTTCAGCCAGTGGCTGGGCGCCGTGTGGGCAACAACGGTGGTTTTGCGCCGTCTGGGAATGCCAAAATGCCTTCAGATGAGAGATATTTTAAAACTGTTTCAAATCGGACGCGACCTGTTTATCCGTACGGGTTTGCTGACGGCATTTTTTATATTTAGCACCCGGGCCGCTACCCGCAGCAGTGCGGATGCCGGTGCAGCCCACCAGGCCATACGGCAGGTCTGGGTGTTTACCGCGCTTTTTCTGGATGCCTATGCCATCACCGGGCAAAGCCTGATTGGTTTTTTTATGGGCCCCGGTCGGCTGGAGCAGGCGCGCCGTGTCGCCCGGCTGGTTTGCGGTTGGAGCGCTGCCACCGGTGCTGTATTAAGTGCGGCCATGTGGCTGGGTCAGGATCTAGTGGTCCGGCTGTTGCTCCCACCGTCGGCGATACCTATTTTCTTTTCAGCCTGGTGGTTGGCAGTGATTACGCAGCCGATCAATGCCCTGGCCTTTGCCACCGACGGCATTCACTGGGGCACCAGTGATTTTGGCTTCCTGCGCAATGTTATGATTTCAGCCACTGCCTTTGGCGGCATTGCGATTTATTTGCTCGATGAAACTGCACCAGGAACCCTGACCTGGATTTGGTTCATTACGGCTGCCTGGATTACCATACGGGCGGTATTTGGGATGGTGAGGATATGGCCGGGGCTTGGCAATTGCCCACTCAGAAATGGAAAGGAAGTATAAATCCTCTCGCAAAGTTGCCAAGGATTTTTAATTTATAATTTTTTGCAACTTAGTCCGCCGTCGCTTTAGCTATGGCGCGGCATGCGGCTTCGTGTAAAAATATCTCAAATGATCTGAAGCTCTTTTCAACCGGCTAAACGGGCTCAACAGGCATAACCGGCAAACCTAACAAAAGGAGGAATTTGTGCAAACATACACGGCCTGCTACTGGTCTGAAATTGGACCTTTTGAAATTGTCGGAACTTCTAAAGGCCTTTTGACGATCACCTTTAATAAGGACCCATTAGTGACGGATCACGACTTGCCGGCCAGCATAACGAAATGTCTACGGCAGCTGGAAGAATACTTCAAAGGTCAACGTCAAAAATTCGATGTGTCGCTCGTGCTGGAAGGAACCGATTTTCAAAAAGCCGTCTGGCGACAGCTGCAAAAGATTCCCTTTGGTGAGACCGCCTCCTATGGCGATGTGGCTCGGGCAATTGACCGTCCCAAGGCCTATCGAGCCGTGGGAAACGCCAACAACAAAAACCCGGTGCCCCTGATTATTCCCTGTCATCGTGTGATCGGCAGCGACGGCAAACTGGTCGGATTCGGCGGCGGTATCTGGCGCAAGCAGTGGTTGCTGGATCATGAAAAAAGTTTGCTTTAAGACTGTGTATTCGAAAATATTCTATTGCCTGGATCAAGGCAGAATGTTAAACCCAAAAGCAGGAGGACTCCTGGATTCTGTTTGCGCTACCCGATAAATACTGAATTCATCCAAACCGAATGATGCTTTTGCTGTCTCCGTCCTGCGTCTGGTATTTTTAAGAATTATCGGTGGCTCCCGGTCGCAAACCATAATCGCAAATTGCGGGTTACCCATGATCCGACTCACGAATTTGCATAAATCCTACACCATGGGCCGTAATCAGCTGCATGTGTTAAAGGGCATTGATTTGCACGTTGCAGAAGGCGAGCTGGTGTCGGTGATGGGATCCTCCGGATCCGGAAAATCCACCTTGCTAAATGTCATCGGGTTGCTCGACACCCACGATTCAGGTCAATACCAGCTGAACGATCAGCCCATTCAAAACATGACCGAATCCCGGGCCGCGCAATTGCGCAACCGATTTTTTGGTTTTGTTTTTCAATCCTTTAATTTAATCCCCTTTAAAAATGCGCTCGAAAACGTGGCGCTGCCGCTTTACTACCAGAAAATGGGCCGCAAAAAGCGCCTGCGGATGGCCATGGATTATCTGGATAAAATGGGTATGCGTGAGTGGGCCGATCATTTGCCGGGAGAATTATCCGGCGGCCAGCAGCAGCGATGTGCCATCGCCCGTGCCATGGTCACCAATCCTAAAGTCATTTTAGCCGACGAGCCCACCGGTGCGCTGGACACCGATACATCTTATGAAATGATGGCATTGATGAAAACCATCAATGAAGATGGCGTTACCATTATTATCGTTACCCACGAGCACGACATCTCAGACCGCACCGATCGGGTGATCCGGTTAAAAGACGGCGTCATCGAAAATCATCAAAACCCTGAGGCCTAAAACGATGCTGCATTTTATCGACCGACTCCAGGAGATTTACAGCACCATTGAGAAAAACAAGCTGCGAACGGTGCTGACCGGATTCAGCGTCGCCTGGGGTATTTTCATGCTGGTTTTGTTGCTGGGATCCGGCACCGGTATCGAAAACGGGGTTAAAAATGAGTTTCGCAATCTGGCGACCAACAGCATCTGGGTTCATCCCGGGCAAACCAGCAAACCCTATAAAGGTCTCCAGCCGGGACGGCAGATTGAATTTACCAACACAGACTATGATGAAATCAAAACCAATTTAGACGGGGTTGAGCACATTACCGCACGCTATTATCTGTGGAATACGAACCTGATCACCTACAAGCAAGAATACGGTGCTTTCAATATCATTGCCTTTCACCCGGATCACAAATTTCTGGAAAATACCATTCTGAGAGAGGGCCGGCTGATTAATGAACTGGACATCAGCCGGGCCCGCAAAGTCGCCACCATCGGGACCCTGGTCAAAGAGCAACTGTTTAAAGATGAACCCGCCGTTGGCAAATTTATCACCATCAATGGCGTGCCCTTTAAGGTCGTCGGGGTTCATTTCGATGACGGCCGTGAAATGCACCTGCGGCTGATTTATCTGCCGGTCTCCACGGCTCAGAAAATTTTTGGCGGCGGCAATCAGATTCATGCCTACATGTTTACGGTCGGCAATGCCAGTGTCGAGCAGGGCCGGGCCATGGAGAAAACCATGCGCGCTAAAATGGCCCTGCGGCACAACTTTTCTCCGGATGATCCCAAAGCGCTCAGAGTATTTAATACCGTTGAACGTTTTCAGAAATTTGTGAATCTGTTTGGCGGTATTCGTATCTTTATCTGGATTATCGGCATCGGAACGATTGTTGCCGGAATCGTCGGCATCAGCAACATCATGCTCATATCCGTTAAAGAGCGGACAAGGGAGATCGGCATTCGCAAGGCGCTGGGTGCGACACCGGGCGCCATTCTGGGAATGATATTAACCGAATCGGTGCTGATCACGGCGGTGGCCGGATATATCGGCCTGGTGGCCGGGGTGGCGGTTGTCGAGCTGGCTGCCGCCTATCTTCCCAAGCTTGATTTGTTTCAGCATCCGGAAGTTGATTTCCGGGTTGCCATCGGGGCGCTGGTGCTGCTGGTGATTTCGGGAACGATCGCCGGATTCGTTCCGGCCAGGCGGGCGGCGGGGATATTGCCGGTGGAGGCCCTGCGCGACGAATAAGAATCAGCTTATAATCACCATCTTTTGTCCGCTGGCTGCGTTTCCCCGCCGACGCGGGATTTCACATCTAATAATATGAATATTAAGGAGTTCAACAATTTGCTTCAAAATACTCGCGTACTACCGTGTACGCTCCGTTTTTGAAGCAAATTAAGCCTGGCCAGCGAACAAAATCTAATAATTCTAAGCCGATTCTATATCCTTATAGCGTGAATTTTAAACCAGTTTTACCCATTTTACAATTAAGGTTTATGACCGATTCTAA
>CAZJHF010000153.1:0-9045 GCA_964545505.1 uncultured Desulfobacterales bacterium
GCGAAGGCGGTCGCACCGTGGGGGCCGGCGTGGTCAGCGATATTATCGAATAACGGAAATATACGATCATGATAACCAATACCAAAATTAGAATCAGGCTCAAGGCCTACGATCACAAATTACTTGATCAGTCTGCATACGACATTGTCGAAACCGCCACCAAAACAGGAGCTAAAGTGGTGGGGCCAATACCACTGCCGACAAGAATCAAAAAATACACGGTTTTGCGATCTCCACATGTTGATAAAAAATCACGTGAGCAGTTTGAGATGAGAACCCACAAGCGACTCATGGATATCGTGGAACCCACCCAGCAGACTGTGGATGCCTTGATGAAACTGGACCTGTCGCCGGGTGTCGATGTGGAGATTAAACTATAGCCCAGATCTAAATTAGGGATTCAGGTTATTAAAGCAAATGTGAGCTGATGGTTTGCCCTGTATCCCTAATTTTTTGACCCTTTTGACTATCATTTAGTATCTCATGCAGACGTTCAGTCTGGTTACCGATGCCGAGCAAAAGGAAAACGCAATGAGTAACGGATTAATTGGAAAAAAACTGGGAATGAGCGGGCTTTTCTTGCCTGACGGCCGGTATGTACCGGTAACGGTAATAGAAGCCGGCCCTTGCGTGGTTACCCAGATAAAGACCGCCGAAAAGGATGGGTACAATGCGCTTCAGCTGGGCTTTGGTGAAAAAAGGGAATCTCGTGTCAATAAACCGCTCAAAGGGCATTTCAGCAAAGGGGGCTCTGGAGCATTTGATACGCTTAAAGAATTTGCGGTTGCCGATCCGGCTGAGTACAATCTGGGGCAGAAAATAACGCTGGAGATGTTTAACGTCGGAGAACGCGTGGATGTCATTGGCACAACAAAAGGCCGTGGATTTGCCGGTGTTATGAAGCGTCATGGATTTCATGGCGGTCGCAAAACACATGGCAGTCACAGCCATCGTATTCCCGGATCAGTCGGTTGCAGCGCATCGCCTTCCAAAATTATTAAAGGTAAGAAAATGCCCGGTCAGTACGGTAATGCCCGCCAGACGATGCGAAATTTGGAAGTCGTTGATATCCGCGCGGATGTTAACCTTGTCCTGATAAAAGGAGCGGTGCCGGGCGCCAAATCTGGGCTGGTGACAATCAATAAGCTTAGATTTAAGGAAGTTCAAGCAACATAATTTTTGATTCAGAGGCGGTTTGTTGTCAGAGACGAGTCAGCCCAAATCCTGTTAACGGGGGAGCTATGCCGGTTGTAGATGTTCGAAATACCAAAGGGAAAAAAGTGACGACAGTTGACCTGGCTGAAAACATCTTCAATGTTTCCGTAAAGCCAAGTGTGCTGCATGAGGTTGTCACAATGCAACTGGCCAATCGACGGGCAGCCACAGCTGCTATCAAGCATCGCAGCGATGTAAAGGGCAGCCGGCGTAAGCTGTTCCGCCAGAAAGGTACCGGGAAAGCCAGGCGCGGTGACATTAAAGCTCCTTTGCTCAGAGGGGGCGGTGTCGTTTTTGGGCCTGATGGGCGCAAATATGCTTTCAAAGCACCCAAGAAAGTCCGTAAATTGGCGTTGAGGATGGCTTTAAGCAGCAAATTGAGCGCCAGCGAACTCCTCGTGCTCGATAAGATCGAACTCGAGCAAATCAAGACCAAGGATTTTGTTGAAATATTAAAAAAATTAAAATTGGACAACACACTCATTGTTGCGGATGCGCAAAATCGAAATCTGAAACTGTCTTCGCGCAATGTGCCCAATGTGAAGGTGCTTCAGGCTGACGGTTTGAATGTTTACGACATTCTCAAATACAAGACATTAATTTTGCTGGAGCCAGCAATAAAGAATATCGAGAGGAGGCTGGCCGCATGATGCAATATGAAATCATCAGGCGACCGTTGATCACCGAGAAAACCAATATCCAGAAGGAGATCGCCAATCAATTGACGTTTGAGGTCGATCGACGTGCCAATCGTATTGAAATTAAACGCGCGATTGAAACGGCTTTTAAGGTCAGGGTTGCCAGCGTTCAGACCATGCAGGTTAAAGGCAAAGTCAAGCGCAGAGGTCGCAATATCGGCAAGCGCCGGGATTGGAAAAAGGCAATTGTTACCCTGATGCCCGGAGAGCGTATCGATTTCTTTGAAGGGGCTTAGACGTATATTCAAAACCTCATTTAATGTCTGACAGCCGTGTTATCCCTCGAATTTTAAATACGCATCCGCCTGAATGTGCGACGGACTCCGTTTTCAATTCAAGGGAGGCGTGTTGAGCTCATGAATTATAAAATGAAGATGTGAAATCCTGCTTGTACATAGCGGGGTTCTCGGAAATGATCTGAGGCGTTGAAACCACTTCTCCTATGAGGAACATAATATGATTACCAAGAAAGTGAAACCGACATCGCCCGGAAGGCGTTTTCAGACATATACGTCTCTTGAAGAAATTACGCGCAAGACACCGGAAAAGCGGTTGCTAAGGCCACTTAAAAAATCCGGTGGCCGCAATGTTCACGGGCGCATTACCATCAGGCGTCGCGGTGGCGGCCATAAGCGACACTATCGGGTCATTGATTTTAAGCGCGATAAAATCGGAATTCCGGCCAAAGTCGCTTCTATTGAATACGACCCCAACCGCTCCGCGCGAATTGCCCTGTTGCATTATGCTGATGGGGAGAAACGCTATATCCTGGCACCGGTTGGCATGAAGATTAATGATGTTGTGGAATCCGGCCCCGATGCGGACATCAAACCCGGCAATACGCTGCCGCTAAGCCATATCCCCCTGGGGACGCAAATCCATAATATTGAAATGCGTTTGGGGAAAGGTGGACAAATGGTTCGCAGTGCCGGTACTTATGCCCAGCTGATGGCCAAAGAGGATCGTTATGCATTGATTAAAATTCCCTCGGGTGAAGTTCGTATGGTGTTGCTTAAATGCAAAGCGACCATCGGGCAAATCAGCAATGTCGCTCATGAGAATAAGTCATTGGGCAAGGCCGGTCGCAGGCGATGGTCGGGACGGCGACCAAAAGTTCGTGGGGTTGCAATGAATCCGGTTGACCATCCTATGGGGGGTGGTGAAGGCCGTTCTTCCGGCGGCCGGCATCCATGCAGCCCGTGGGGCTGGCCGACCAAAGGCTTTAAGACTCGTCGCAAAAGAAAAAGCGACCGTCTGATTGTCAAAAAACGAAAATAATAGTTAATCGTTATTTGTTATTCGTTATTTGGGAATGACATGCGTGCTATCAAGCGTCAATTGCCAAAACCATTAAGCCATAAGGAATAACCAATAGCTAACCCTGGAGTTTTTATGCCACGTTCGCTTAAAAAAGGTCCTTTCATTGATGAACGCTTGCTCAATCGTGTCAATGAAGCACAAGCATCGCGCAGCAGTCAGGTGATTAAAACCTGGTCGCGACGATCCACGATCGTTCCAGAGATGGTCGGTATCACTCTGGCTGTTCATAACGGCAGAAAATTTATACCGGTTTTTGTTTCCGAGAATATGGTTGGTCACAAACTGGGAGAATTTTCACCGACCCGTACGTTTTATGGCCATTCGGGTGATAGAAAATCGCGATTAAGATAACCGGCCAATCGAGCTAATGCTCAATTGGCGTTATTCGTTTTCTGTTATTGGTTAGCAGTTAAAGCGAAATGGGGTCAGTTGCCGTATTTCATGTATGGGCAACTTCCAATAACAAATAACGAATACCAATTGACACGGATTGAGTGGTTTGCACTCAATTAGAGCAATCAACAAGGAATCAAACTGATGGAAGTTAAAGCATCTGCAAAGTATATGCGAATATCGTCTCGCAAAGTCCATAAACTGGTCGGAGCGGTTAAGGGCAAGCCGGTTGAAACGGCCTTAAATGCGCTTAAATTTATGCCCCAAAAAGCAGCGGGGATATTGGAAAAAGTCATTCGATCAGCGGTTGCCAATGCCGATCAGAACCCGGATATCGACATCGATCTATTGGTGGTTCGCAATGTTACAGCCGATCAGGGCCCCACGCTCAAACGATGGCGAGCCAGGGCCCGGGGGCGAGGCACCCGGATTTTAAAGAGAACCAGTCATATTACCGTCATTTTAGACGAAAAATCTTCTGCTTAACAAAGGAGGTAAAAGCTTGGGCCAGAAAGTTAATCCTGTTGGATTGAGATTGGGAATCGTCAAAACGTGGGAATCCCGTTGGTTCGGTGGCAAGAATTACGCCGAATATATACTGGAAGACTACCGCTTGAGAAAATTTATTAAAGAGAAACTTTACCACGCAGGCGTTTCCAGAATTGAAATTGAACGATCGTCCAAGCGTGTGCGTTTGCGCATCTATACTTCCAGACCGGGTATTGTCATCGGTAAAAAAGGTTCTGAGATATCGCAGCTTAAAAATGAGATTGAAAAGATGACGGACCGTGAGATTTTAATCGATATCCAGGAAGTCCGCAAACCTGAAATTGATGCTCAGCTGGTTGCCGAAAATGTAGCCCTTCAGATCGAAAGACGGGTGGCGTTTCGGCGGGCCATGAAACGCGGTGTCTCTTCGGCAATGCGCTTTGGCGCCCTGGGCGTAAAAATTATCTGTTCCGGGAGACTGGGTGGTGCAGAGATGGCCCGAACCGAATGGTACCGTGAAGGACGGGTTCCTTTGCATACCCTGCGTGCGGACATTGATTATGGATTTATCGAAGCCCGAACCACCTATGGTATTATTGGCGTTAAAGTGTTTATTTTCAAAGGCGAAATATTGAAAAAAGATGAGGCCGAAATGGGTGAGGCCTAAATCTAAGTGCGGTTTCAAAGTGTTATTCCGGCTTTGATCATTTAATCGCTAACCAGCTATTATTGCGCGTTAACAGCAGAAAAAATCGAAACCTGAAACTCGGAACGAGCAACGGGAGTTATCAAAATGTTAAGTCCCAAAAAAGTAAAATATCGCAAACAGCAAAAAGGTCGAATGCGGGGCGTTGCCCGTCGGGGTTCGAATTTGAATTTTGGAGAATACGGATTACAAGCGACCGGATGCGGCACCATTAGTTCCAAGCAAATTGAAGCTGCCAGAATCGCGATGACACGTCACATAAAAAGAGGTGGCCGAATCTGGATCCGCATTTTTCCTGATAAGCCCTTTACCAAAAAACCGGCTGAAGTCCGGATGGGAAAAGGCAAAGGTGCACCGGAGGGCTGGGTAGCCGTGATTCGCCCCGGCAGAATTCTTTATGAAATGCAAGGTGTGGACATCGACACCGCCAGAGAAGCATTCCGCCTGGCAGACCATAAACTTTCGGTAAAGACCCGGTTTGTTGAGAGGAGTGAGGTCTGATGAAAACCAATGAAATCAGAGAGATGAATATTGAAGAAATGCAGCGCAAGGTCAACGACCTCAAAGAGGAGCTTTTTAACCTGCGATTTCAGCATGAAATCGGGCAGCTTGAAAATCCCAATAAAATGAAACAGACGAAAAGAGATATTGCTCAAGTAAGAACCATCATTCGTGAAGTTGAACTGAAAAACAAAACGGTTGAAGAATAAGTAATGCCATGAAAAAACAGGGAATGAAAAGACAACTGGTGGGGACGGTCACTAGCAACAAGATGGACAAGACCGTGGTCGTTCGGGTCGAGCGGCTTGTTAAGCATAAATTTTATCACAAATATATCCGGCGACGGTCCAAATTTACTGCTTACGATCAAAACAATAGCTGTCAGATCGGTGATAAAGTCATGCTGACAGAATGTCGGCCGCTGAGCCGGTCAAAGCGGTGGCGGGTCAGCAAGATCGTCCAAAAAGCGGTTTAATCTCAAGGAACGATATCATGATTCAGTCAGAAACGAGGCTAACTGTAGCCGACAATTCCGGGGCCAAGGTCTTGTATTGTATTAAGGTGCTGGGTGGCTCCCGGAGACGATATGCAAGAGTCGGGGATATTATTGTCGTAGCGGTCAAAGAAGCACTGCCCAATGCCAAAGTTAAAAAAGGTGATGTCTTAAAGGCGGTTGTGGTTCGAACCAAAAAGGAAATTCGTCGAGCGGATGGCTCGTATATCCGGTTTGATGATAATTCTGCTGTTCTGGTAAACGCTTCACGAGAGCCGATTGGCACCCGAATTTTTGGACCTGTGGCCAGAGAACTGCGAGCCAAACGGTTCATGAAAATTATTTCTTTGGCACCGGAGGTATTATAGTTATTGGTTACGGGTTATTTGTTGTTGGCTATGGATTCAAATAACAAATAACCATCACCCAATAACAAAAATAGGAATCCAGCTATGCTCCAATCAAAAATACGGATAAAAAAAGACGATAAGGTCAAGGTTATCGCCGGTAAGGACAAGGGGAAAATCGGTAAGGTGCTCAAAGTTGATCGCCAAAAGAAACAGCTGCTCATTGAAAAAATCAACTTAATGAAGCGTCATACGAGGGCCAGTGCCAAAAACAGACAGGGCGGAGTAGTGGAAGGCGAGGCGCCCATTCGCATCTCCAATGTAATGATTATGTGCAACAAGTGCATTCATCCGACCCGCGTTAAGATGCAGCGCCTGGAAGATGGAAAAAAAATAAGGCTTTGTGTTAAGTGCGGCGAGGCCATTGATACCTAAACCCGGCGCACGGAGGCAGGCGATGTCACAGCTAAAGACGATATATGAAAACGAAGTTGTGCCCAAGCTCATGGACAACTTCAATTATAAAAACAAGATGCAGGTTCCCCAATTGGACAAGATTGTTCTCAACATGGGCCTGGGTGAAGCCATTCAGAATATAAAAGTGTTGGATGTGGCCGCCGAAGAGCTTAAAGCCATTGCGGGACAAAAGCCGGTGATTACACGGGCTAAGAAGTCTATTGCCGCCTTTAAGCTCAGAGAAGGGATGCCGATTGGCTGCATGGTCACCCTGCGACATCTTCGGATGTATGACTTTTATTATAAACTGGTCAATATTGCTCTGGCGCGAGTCAGGGATTTTAGAGGTGTTTCCCCGAAAGCATTTGACGGCCGGGGCAATTACTCTCTGGGAATAAAAGAGCATATCATTTTCCCGGAGGTTGATTATGACAAAATTGATAAAATAAAAGGTCTCAATATTAGCATTGTGACGACAGCCCAGACAGATGATGAAGGCCAGCAATTGTTAGGATTAATGGGCATGCCGTTTAAGAATTAGGGAGGAAGATTTGGCAAAAAAAGCGCTTCGAAACAAAGCAATGCGAAAGCCAAAGTTTCAGGTTCGGCAATATAATCGTTGTCCGATTTGCGGGCGACCCAGAGGATACCTGAGAAAGTTTGGACTCTGTCGTATTTGCTTCCGGGTATTTGCATCCGAAGGCAAACTTCCCGGAGTTGTTAAATCAAGTTGGTAATTTAGAAACTGGAAACCGGGGATTTTTTATACTTGAGTGCAATCCGTGTTTCACCAGTGGAATGAAACATCTGCTCAAGTGGCCAGTTTCGGGTTTCAAGTATTAAACATAGGAGACAAGAATGGCAGTAAGTGATCCGATAGCCGATATGTTGACGCGAATTCGCAATGGTGTCAAAGCCCGGTTTAACAGTGTTGATGTGCCCGGCTCAAAACTTAAAACCGAAATTGCCAGGATTTTAAAGGACGAAGGTTTTATTAAAAACTATAAATTTTTAAAGGATGGCAAGCAAGGTATCTTGCGGGTTTACCTCAAGTACGGGCCAGGGCAATCGAATGTGGTTTATGGGCTCAAGCGCATCAGCAAACCCAGTTGTCGGGTTTACGCGAAAAGCAATAACATTAAACCGGTATATAATGGCATGGGGATTTCGATTTTATCCACCTCCAAGGGCATCATGACAGATAAAAAGGCTCAACAGGAAAATATCGGCGGCGAAATCCTTTGCAATGTATGGTAGCCATAGAAGCGAATAGTTACAACGTAAGGGGATGACAGCAGGTTGCTGGTATCGTCGGGCAGCAATCAAGAAAGCGCGACCTGCATACGGTCCACTAATCTGGGAGCAACATATGTCTCGAGTCGGGAAACAACCGGTACCCATACCGGATAAAACTAAATTGTCGTATGATAACAGAATCTTAACGGTTCAGGGCGAGAAAGGCAAGCTAACGCGTTCGATTAATCCTGCCGTAGAGATAAAGATTGCAGACGGTGTTTTGAATGTGGTGCTGCTTGAGAATAAACGCACCAGCCGCGCGCTGCAGGGAATGACCCGGAGTCTGATTGCCAATATGATCACCGGCGTCAATCAGGGATTTGAGCGCACGCTGATCATCAATGGCATCGGATATCGGGCGGAAATGAAAGGCAAAACGCTCGTATTAAATGTCGGCTATTCAAATCCGGTTGAATTCAACTTACCGGAAGGTGTGGACGCATCGATCGACCGCAACACCATTATCAAATTAGCCAGCATTGACAAGGAAAAACTGGGACTGGCTGCTGCGGCCATCCGAAAAATAAGGCCTCCGGAGCCATATAAAGGCAAAGGCATAAAATATGCCGAGGAACATATTCGACGCAAGGCCGGTAAAGCCGGTGCTGCGGCTGTTCAGTAAAGTCCAAACCAACAGCAGCGGGTATTGATAGAGCGGTTTGATACCCGCCCAAAAAACAGGCAACATAAAATGGGATCGCTTAATCAAAAAACACAAGCACGGCAAAAACGAAAAAAGAGAATACGAAAAAAATTGATTGGATCAGCCGATCGGCCCAGGCTGTGTGTGTTCAGAAGTGCCAAACACATTTATGCTCAGGTAATTGATGATTCCCTCGGTCAAACCCTTGTGGCGGCTTCAAGCGCGGAAAAGGCTGTTCGGGACAAAGCGGAATCCAAGAATAAAGTGGCTGATGCCAATGCAGTCGGTCAAGTAATCGGGCAGCGGGCGATGGAAAAAGGTGTTAAACAGGTCGTGTTTGACCGAAACGGGTTTTTGTACCACGGCAGGATAAAGGCTGTTTCAGAGGGTGCCCGCAAGGCCGGCTTGAAGTTTTAAACCATAACCGGAGCGTTGAGCCTTATTGAAGAAGGAATTAACCACAAAGCCACAAAAAACACAAAGAAATA
>CAZJHF010000154.1:0-8946 GCA_964545505.1 uncultured Desulfobacterales bacterium
CATCTCACGCATACATTCTACAGCGCAGTCAGAGTAACCGGAAGCACCGGAGACGAGCATCGTAATACTCAGCAGACATGTTAATGCTATGGCAATAATTTTTTTCATCATCGACTCTATGATTCCTACTATTCTAGTATGATATAAAAGCGCTAATCGCCTGTCAAGTGAATTTTTGGGTGCCCTCGTGACTGCTAACCGCGCTTGTCCGCTGCCAACAAAAAACAATCTGAAATTATTCATATTTATTTATCCATCATAACAGGTCGTTATAACATTCTTTACAAATCCCAAGATCATACGTATATTTGCTCAACTGTTTGGCCGGATGGCAACGTGTATCGTAATTGGCTAGAAAACAGTGCTTGTCCTTAAGATGATTATCTTAAGTAAAATGAAAGGAAGCAAAGATGAGTTACGATTTCAATGCAGACGAGGTTTTTGAAATGGCCGAGCAAATGGAACGCAATGGCGCTAAATTTTACCGTGATGCCGCCGAAAACGCTGCAGATCCATCCAACAAAGAGATGCTGCTCGGTCTTTGCAAGATGGAAGAGGCCCATGAGAAAACGTTTGAGTCCATGCGCACCGAACTTTCATCAGCTGAAAAAGCCTCAACGGTTTTTGACCCATCCGGCGAGGCTGCTCTTTATCTGCGAGCCCTGGTTGACGGCCGCGTCTTTTTCGAAAAAGATATCGATGTCACCTCCATGGTGGAAATCCTCAAATCGGCCATTGAAGCCGAAAAAGACTCCATTGTGTTTTATCTGGGGATGAAGGCGGCCGTGCCGAAAGATATGGGAAAAGATCGTATCGAAGCGATCATCAAAGAAGAGATGGGCCATATTCAGATGTTGACCAAACACCTTATTGCCCAGGACCGTTAGACGGATATCAACATCGTTGTCTTACAGCCATTTGAAAGCACGTTGCATTCAATGTTGAGGCCATTAGCAGTCTACGCATCATCTTTGGTATGTTCGGCCAGGTTTTCAATACCATCGCGGTCCGTCAAAATAATTTTCGGACCTTCGACGCGAATTAAATGTTGCCCCGATAGTTTGGCGAATATGCGAGATAGGGTTTCGGGAATGGTTCCCAGAAGGCTGGCTAACTGGCCTTTAGACACATTTAAAACGACTGCATCCGTGGTGCCCTGTTCTTCAGAAAGATAAATCAAATAGGAAGCCAGGCGTGCCGGGATTTCCTTGAGCGACAGATTTTCGATTTGGGCTGCAAATTGTCGCAGCTTTTTTGACATAATCCCCAGCAAATTCAACGCCAGTGACGGATTGGTTGACACCAGGTCAACAAACGCATTTCTTGCGAAAAGAAGAAGGTGCGTTTTGGCAAGGGTTTGGGCATTGGCCGGCATTTGCTGCCCGGTAAAAACCGTTACTTCTCCAAATGATTGTCCGGCCTCAAAAATGTGCAGAATCTGTTCTTTGCCTTCTGATGAAACCTTATATATTTTGACCCGACCCTCAACAATGACGAAAAAACCCGTTGTTTTATCGCCTTCTGAGAATATGGTCTGGCCTTTGCTATAGCGCTTTTCGACCGCGATGCGACGGATGTCATCCAACTGCTCGGTGGGCAAACCGTTAAATAAAGGGATCGCCGAGATCAGGCGTATAAAGTTTTCCATACCTTCTTTTGCATCCATTTTTGATCTATGTCAAGATCGAAGAGATTTATAGTCGTTTTCAAAAAAACGTTCCGATTGCAGGACGTTTTTTTGCTCCAACACTTATGCCGCCATCCTTTTTTGCGTTATTCCGAACATTATGATGACAAGCGGTATAAATGGCCTAAATAGTAAGAGAATTTAAATGTCATCGCAGGACAGATAAAGGAGACACCCATCTCAAGAATATTTTTTTCATCTTGATTTAAGTCAATGTCATCGACACCTTAATTCATTATTGTTGACGAAAACCGGCCATCCGATAATCCATCAACCCAAGGCCGCAAAGCAAGCAACCAGAGGAAAAATACCATGAAATGCCCTGGACAGGATACCATGTACTGGAAACCGGGCGCTATTTTTGAAGCCAAGTGCCCGAAATGCAGCGCGACGGTTGAATTCTTCAAAGACGACACCACCCGCAAATGCGATAAGTGCGGCCATCGTTTCGTTAATCCGGAAATGGATTTTGGCTGTGCGGCCTACTGTCAGTACGCCGAGCAATGTATTGGTGATTTGCCGCCTGAACTCATCGCTCAAAAAGAAGACCTGCTTAAAGATCGCGTGGCTGTTGAAATGAAGCGTTACTTTAAAAGCGATTTTAAACGGATTGCGCATGCCGGTCGGGTGGCCCGTTACGCCGAGCGGATCGGTAAAAAGGAAAAAGGAAGTTTGGCCGTCATATTGCCGGCAGCCTATTTACATGACATCGGCATTCATGAAGCTGAACGAAAACATGGTAGCACGGCCGCTGAGTTTCAGGAAGCAGAAGGACCGCCCATTGCCAGATCCATATTGGAAAAGCTGGGCGCCAGGGAAGAATTGATCGAAGAAGTTTGTGATATTGTTGCGCACCATCATCACCCGCGCGCCGATGACAATCTGAATTTCAAAGTGGTCTATGATGCAGACCTGTTGGAAAATCTGGATGAAAAGCAAAAAAAAGCGCCCCGTTCCAAAGAGGAAATGGAGGCCCTTATCGAGCGCTCATTTCTAACCGATGCCGGGCGTGAAGCGGCCAAAGAGATGCTGCTGGACGGATAAAGGGAGAAGTGCTTTGACCGCGTACCGTCGAACTTAAATTATATCGTATGCGGTTGTCTTGGAAACTTAAGATGAACACACCTGATATATATTTCACCACGAAGAACACGAAGATGACGAAGGCAAAACACACCATTTTACTTTTGTCTCTTCGCGTCCTTCGTGCCCTTCGTGGTTAGATATGCCTCACTTGAGTTTCCTGCATAGCTGCAAGAATTCAATTTGCGAAATTGTCGCAATGACTTAAGCAACACCAAATATTATCACCAAGATTAAGAGGAGCCACACATGAAAACCGTACGTAAAATTATCGAAATTGATGAAGAACTCTGTGACGGATGCGGCAACTGCGTCCCATCCTGCGCCGAGGGCGCACTGCAAATCATAGACGGCAAGGCCCGCGTTATTGCCGATTTGTATTGTGACGGCCTGGGAGCCTGTCTGGGCGAGTGCCCTTTGGGCGCCCTTAAAATTATTGAGCGCGAAGCCGATGAATTCGATGAAGAAGCCGTTGAAGAACTGCTGGCGAAAATAAAGCAGGAAGCGCCCGCTGAGCAGGCACCGGCTTTTTCAGGTGGATGTCCGTCCGCCAGGCTGCAATCATTCGGGACACCCGAGCCGGCGGTTGCCGCCCCACCCCGGGCGGATTTATCCGCCACGGATGCAGCCGATTTAGAACAATCGGCCCTTTCTCATTGGCCGGTTCAGATCATGCTTGTCCCTCCGACAGCGCCCTTTTTGAAAGGTGCCGAGTTGCTGGTTCTGGCAGATTGCGTTCCGGTGGCATTCCCCACGGTGCATCGTGATTTCATTAAAGGCAAAGCCGTATTGATGGGTTGCCCCAAGCTGGATGATGCCCAATTTTATATCGAGAAATTTGCCCAGATTTGCAAGGAATCCGGTGTCAAAAACATCACCACCGTCATCATGGAAGTGCCATGCTGCGGCGGTCTTCCCATGATTGTCAAAAAAGGGATGGAAATGTCCGGTGTGAATATCCCCATGGAACAGGTGGTCATCAGCACCCGCGGTCAGATCCTGGACCGCAGACAGGTCGTCGCTGCCTGATGTGATCCTGATCGAAGGGCTCGTTACGTTCAAGGCGACCTCTCATCCTTATCTTATAAACCGCCCGCCGTCGTCTGCAAAGATGCGGCGGGCGGTCCTTTAATCCGCAATCCAATATCTAAAATCCACAATAGTCCTGCCTGTCTTGTGAGACACTTGTGTTTCAATATTTATCCTGAGACTATATTGCAATGTTTTTTTTATTATGATATCCAGACATTATCTTTGCAAGGCACTGATATCCCGCCAAATCATGATTGATGCATGTATCGCAATGATATCAGATACCTGAGCACTTAACCGGCCATAGACCATCGTCAATTTCGGCTTAGCCTCCGATATTCGAGCATTTAGCCCGCATAGCCCGGAAAGGGGATCCGGGTATTTCTCCTGGCACAGAATTTGAACCTAATAGCAAAACGGTTCGAAACGATTCCATATTTTCCTTCCCATGGGAAATAGTGTTGACTAACCCAGCCCAGGAGATCTTTCAGTGAAACCCTGCAATATGCATATCGTGAAGACCTTAAGCCTCGTTGAGGAAATGATGGCCCTGGCTGATCAGGGTGATGCCGATCGCGAAGATAACGGTTGCGGCATCCTTTATGGGGTGTTAAGGGATTCGGCTTACAAATTAAAAAAATTGGCCGAAGAAGAAAAGCAGAATCATATTACCAAAGGCTGGTGGCAGGAACGCAGATAATCCTTCCAACCGCTGTGGTATCAATTCTAAAAAAATGACGGAGGAATATTTATGGGAAATCTAAATGGGACCCAAACCGAAAAAAACATTCTGACCGCCTTTAGTGGCGAATCCCAGGCACGCAACCGCTATACCTACTTTGCCAGCCAGGCGAAAAAAGACGGCTATGTGCAAATTTCAGAAATTTTTAACGAAACTGCCGACCAGGAAAAAGAACACGCCAAAAGATTGTTTAAACTTTTGGAGGGCGGTGAAGTCGAAGTGGCTGCGGCTTTTCCGGCCGGCGTCATCGGCACTACATTGGACAATTTGAAAGAGGCCGCCGGCGGTGAGAACTATGAATACACCGAAATGTATCCCGGTTTCGCAAAAGTTGCCGTTGAAGAAGGCTTTGAAGAAATTGCTGAAATTTTTAAAGCCATAGCAGTGGCCGAAAAACAACACGAAAAGCGCTATTTGGCACTGGCATCGAATATCGAAAAAGGTATTGTTTTTAAAAGGGAGCAGTCGGTGGTCTGGCGCTGTCGAAATTGCGGATATTTACATGAAGGCAGCGAAGCGCTGGATGAATGCCCGGCATGCGCGCATGCAAAGGCGCACTTCGAGCTGCTCGGTGAGAATTATTAAAAACTGGTTTCACAGCGCATCTGATGCTCAATGCCTGCGTTACGAATCGTTTCAAAATACTCGCGTACTATCGTGTACGCTCCGTTTTTGAAACGATTCAAGCCTTGACCTTGAACATAATCTGCAGCTGTGAAACCAGTTTTAAAAATATCTTGATCAAACCGTTTGCGCACGATTTAGCAAGATAAGGACACAGCTTCATCTTGACGGGCGCAACGGGCTCAACTGGCCAACCGGCCAACCTGATTAAACACAAAAGGAGGACGAAATGGCAGAAAAACTGGAAGTTTATAAATGTGAGGCCTGTGGGAATATTGTTGAAGTGCTGCACGGCGGCGGGGGTGAACTTGTGTGCTGTGGTCAACCCATGGAAAGACTGGTTGAAAATACGGTTGATGCGGCCAAGGAAAAGCACGTGCCGGTGATTGAAAAAATTGACGGCGGCGTTAAGGTAAAAGTCGGTGATGTCGCGCATCCGATGGAAGAAAAACACTATATTGAGTGGATTGAAATCATTGCAGACGGCAAAGCCAATCGCCAGTTTCTCAACCCCGGAGATGCGCCCGAGGCCGAATTTAAGGTGGCATCTGAAAATGTGACTGCCCGGGAATATTGCAATCTTCACGGTCTTTGGAAAGGATAGGAACGATGTTAACAGAAAAAATGCAAGCGGCACTCAACGGCCAGATGAATGCAGAGCTTTATTCTTCCTACCTGTATCTGTCCATGAATGCCTATTTTAAGTCCGTTAATCTGGATGGTTTTGCCAACTGGATGCACTACCAGGCCCAGGAAGAATTGGAACACGCCATGAAATTTTATGATTTTATCTGCCAGCGGGGCGGCCGGGTTCAATTGGTGCAGATAGAAGCACCACCGTCCGAGTGGAATTCGCCGCTGGCCGTCTTTGAAGATACGCTGGCCCATGAGCAGAAAGTTACGGGTTTGATTAATGATCTGGTTGAAATCGCCAATGAAGAACGCGATCATGCCTCCCAGATATTTCTGCAATGGTTTGTTTCCGAGCAGGTTGAAGAAGAAGATAACGTTGGCGGGGTCTTAGAACAGTTGAAACTGATGGGCGAAGCCAAAGGGGGTCTGTTTATGATGGACCGTGAGATGGCCAAACGCCGCCCATCTGGCGGTGCTGAGGAATAAATAAGAAAAGATTAGGTCGCAATGGTGACCTGACACGTTCAAAGGAGAAACAAAAATGCCCAGCTGGAAATGCTCAAATTGTGGGTACACCATGGAAGCGGATGCCCACCCCGACCAGTGCCCGTCGTGCAAGGAAAAATGCGAGTTTCTGGACAATACCTGCTACACGCCGGATTGCACAGCAGAAGGCACCGATAATAGGATTGCCGACCCCAAAAAATAAAGTCACACTGGCTTTAAAAGGCGGTTAATGTCGACTTTCTTAGCTGATGAACGTCATTGGGAGAATAACCATGGCCAAAGCCCTTATTGTATATGCTTCCCGAACGGGAGAAACCCAGCAAATAGCCGATCTGATTGCCGAGGGTATTCGATTCTCAGGCCATGAAGCCGAGGTGGTGGAATCCAAAGCCATTAAAAGTGAAGCCGACCTCGAAGGCTATGATGCCTATGCATTTGGATCTTCCACCTATCATGGCGAAATGCTGCAGGCCATGAAAACCTTTTTGTTTATTGCCGAAAAAGCAAACCTGGAAGGCAAGGCCGGCGGTGCTTTCGGGTCTTTTGGCTGGAGCGGCGAAGCCAATGACCGCATTTTCGACACCATGAAGCACATCCTAAAGATGGAAATGGTCGGCGACACCCTGCGCCTGAAATCAAGCTCCCTGGAAGGCGGTCTGCAAATGGCCCAGGATTACGGGCGTGAAATTGCAAAAAAACTTGGCTCTTAAAAGCGCATTAAAAAAACAAATTTGTTCACCACAGAGCTCGCAGAGCACACAGAGAATTTAAATTAGTATTAATTTAATTTCAAAAACCGCCTTAGCCATAGGGTGAGGCTCCGTGACCTCGGTGCTCTCTGTGGTAAAATTTATTCAATGTAAATGGAGGTAATCATGGCTGATACAACATCCACACCACAACATTGCCCTGGATACGCAAATTTTAAAACCCTTAAGTCGTTCACCTGCAACTGTCCCAAATGCGGTGAGAGCAAAGAAATATTTTCAGATGAATTTGACCGACCGCACACCTGTAGCAGCTGCAACGAGCCCATTGATTTTGCCGAGTGCAAACTGGAAGGCGAAGGTAAAAGCATTTCCCCGCGCTGATAACCTTTAAGAAAAGACCCGTCATGAAACTTTAAGGGTCCGACCACCGGGGAAAAACCTGCCCGCTGAGCCAGCATATCGGATCGTGGTTTGCGCGGTGATTATGGTAGCCTATTTTCATTCATAGCTGTGAAAAACGCAAAGTTGCGTCGGAGATCATTGATGATAAATCGAATATGTCTGCTTCTGATAGCTGCAGCGCTGGTGTTTGCAGGAGCCTCTATGGCCTTAAGCGGCGCGCCCGTTGAAAACAAGGGAGCCGCTGAAATCACACTTCCCGGGGGTACACGCGGACCCGTCCCGTTTCCCCATCATCAACACCAAAATAAGCTGGTGGATTGCCAGATTTGTCATTCCCTTTACCCGCAAAAAGCCGGTATTCTCGAAGAACTTAAAGCAGCGGGCACCCTGAAAAAGAAGCAGGTGATGAACAAACAATGCACCAAATGTCATAAGCAAAAGAAAAAAGAAGGCGTAAAAGCAGGCCCGACAACATGCGTTAAATGCCATATTAAAGAGAAGACATAAATTATGCTCGTACTTGGCTTTCAGGGAAGTCCGCGCAGAAAAGGAAATACATCTTACTTGCTTGCCACCTTTATGCAAGCCGCTGAAAAACTGGGCGCTCAAACCCAAATCGTTGAGGTCACCCGCAAGGATATCATCCCCTGCAAGGAGCTCGTGGTCTGTGAAAAAAAGGGCTACTGTCCGATCGACGATGATATCAAGAACGAGATTTACCCGTTGATCCGGAAGGCCGAAGTCGTGGTGCTGGCCACGCCCATTTTCTTCTTCAATATGACGGCCCAGCTCAAAGCAGTTGTAGATCGCTGTCAGTTGTTCTGGGCCCGAAAGTATCGATTCAAACTGGCCGATCCTGCCCACAAGACCAAGCGCGGCTTTTTACTGGCGGTGGGCGCCAGCAAAGGAAAAAGTCTATTTGATGGACTCAAACTGTCCGCCAAATATTTCTACGATGCCATCGATGCGCACTTTGCCGGCAGTTTGACCTACCGCGAAATCGAAGGCCCCAAGGATATGTCCCGGCATGCGACGGTGGTCGCAGACGTTCAAAAAGCTGCTGCCGATCTGATCGGGCCTCTGATCGGCCGGAAAAAAATATTATTTGCCTGCCGCGAAAACGCCTGCCGCAGCCAGATGGCCGGTGCCTTGGCCCAATCGCTGGCCGGTGATAAAATTGAAGCGCTCACCGGCGGCAGCCAGCCGGCTGAACAGGTTAATCCGGATATGGTCACCGCCATGCAGGAAAAAGGCATCGACATGGCGTATCGAATCCCGCAGAGTATAGAATCCGCCATATCAGACAATCCCCCGGATATCATTGTCACTATGGGGTGTGGCGAAGAATGCCCCTTTGTGCCCGGAGCACAGATGCTGGACTGGGATCTGGCAGACCCGGCCGGCAAGCCGCTTGATTTCATGCGTGAGGTCCGCGACAAAATTGAAAGCAATGTCAAGAATCTGATTAAAGAATTATCCTGATCAACGCCAGAGAAAAAACCGATCACGAAAACACGAAAAGAAAA
>CAZJHF010000155.1:0-8942 GCA_964545505.1 uncultured Desulfobacterales bacterium
AATCGCTCCAGCAGCCAGACGGGTATCGACGCTGATCCGCTGATGAAATAGCGGCTGGTGATAACCTGCCTGCCCGAATCGGTTTCCTGATAGGTTAAGGGTGCCCGGAAGCGGACTTCATCGCCCGCACTTGACAGCGACAGCACCAGATCGCCGTTTTCATCGATATCAAGACGCTGAGCACCATCGAATTTTAGTTTGATGGGTTCGGGGTCCGCACCGGGTGCGACAATAAAGTCATACTCGAGCTGACGCTGATTACCGTAGTAGACCAGGTCTACACCCGGATAAACGTCTTTGTACTTAACTTTTTGATAGCTGGGAATTTGGGTGCGCCATTTCCGAGGCTCATTGCCGATGAAGTAGTTGGTCTTGCCGGGCAGTTTTCCTATCCCTGTTGCTCTTGAGCCAGTGTTGGCCCCAAGGAGCCGCATCCGCAGCACGGAACGCAAGTCGGACTTGCTTAAAGCCAGGACCGCCTCGCTATCGGTCAAAAAAAGGGTATAGCCAATACCGCGGGAAAGGAATGCAACCTGCGGATCGGTCTGGCCCTGGTTGGCTTCAAAGCTCAAGGGCAGATTCAGATAGGCTGCCTGGATGCTGTCACTGGTATGAGGAGACGGTTCATTTGAGCTCTTGGTAAAGTTCAGATCTCCAAAACTACTATCCGCGTGCACTGGTGAAGCCAAAGCCAGTGTCAGGCCGGCTATGAATAGGCATCCAATGCAGCTCAAAAATGCTGCTTTCCGTCTTGTTAGACACAAAACTTTAATTATGACATCAAGTCTCATCAAAACAACTTCCATTTTTTATTTTCTTTTTCAGCGGAAGGCCAGCGGTTCTATTTTTATCCGTATGTGACTGTATAGACGCAAGGGCCCGGAACCTCTGCTGCAGGCATCGTGCCAAACAGAGCAAATTATAATTATGAATTATTTCAACTGATTAAATTGTGCTGAGTTGCGATCTGAGGTTCAAGCGGGGGAATTTGTGTATTTTGACACAAAAAATTGCGGAAAATGGCGCAAAATCGGCATTATTTTCCATTTGAATTTAGTTTGTTAGATTTATGTTTGAGGCGCAAGGGGTAAGGCTCAAGGCGCAGGGCCTTTTGATTGCGGATTTTGGATTTTAGATTTTGGAATAAGGAATCAAAGATTCAAAAAATGAGCGGCCTGACGATCTTGAGGTGTGTCATTGGAGTATTCATTTACTTCATCCATGATGTTGCTCAAATCTTCTTAACCAAGGGATAGAAATTTCATTTTTTTGATCCCGGAAGCCGAACGCGCTATAAACAAGCATTTGGTTTAGGAATGTCGGGAAAGACAGGTTGATCGAGTGAATTTATACCGCTTGTCATAATAATGTTCGAAATAACGCAAAAAAGGATGGCGGCATAAGTGTTGTAGCAAAAAAACGTTCCGCATTCGGAACGTTTTTTTGACAACCACTATAAAGGGCGGCAGAAAGGCAGGGTTTAATTCAAAGAGCCTAACATCGGTGTTTTTCCACGACAATATTGTGTCTATACATTATCATTTCGGGAAATATTTAACGTTTTCCATTTCTTCAAAATCTTGATCCTGTGTCCAAAGAACTGCTTTATGGGCGCGCGCAGTGGCCAGAATGATGCTATCCGCCATCGGTATTTTATGCTCAAGGCTTATCTTTGCAGCCTGAAGCGCAATGTCGTCTGTTAGATCAATAGTGGTTCCCTGTTTCATGAGGGCAACCGCCTGCAGCGCAGCATCTTCGCCGCGTTGCCAATAAACGGTCTTAAAAACTTCGTACATGCATATCGTTGGCACGATTAAGTTGTCGATGTCTATTAGCGCATCAGAAAAATGTTCCGCATTGGGACCGTCTGCTAGATATTCAAGCCAGGCTGACGAATCGACGACATTCATATGCGATCCGGCTCCCGTTCGACTTCTGTGTTGATTCCCTCGAGAAATCCGCGCATTTCCGAAATTTCTTTTAACGGAATGAGCTCGATGCGATTTCCGTAAACCAGGACTTGAACTTTTAAACCTGGTTTCAAACTCAAAGAATCTCTGACTTTACGTGGAATCACAATCTGGAATTTTGGCGATATCGTTACGGCTTCCATCCGCAGTTTCTCCATCGATAGTATATGCGTTTTACGATAATACGATCGATCGTAAATGTCAAGTCGTTCAGGTAAATTATTCTTCGAGTTCTTCGTGAGCTTCGTGGTTTAAGGAAGTCGGAAAGTCCCACGTCTGCAGTGAAAGCATCTGTGATGGAAGGGCGCTGAATTAGCGGCTTAAATGGGTTTTCGGAAATTTCTTTCTCCGAGGGCTCTGGGTGCACTGTGGTTAATAAATTTCAACGAACACCATCGAGCTTTTGACGCCGGTAGCGGAATTTATCGCGGGTCAGGTTGAGCAGCAGGGCGGCCTTGCTTTCGTTGCCGTCAGCCAGTTTAAGGGCTTCATCAAAATAGGCTTTTTCGATCTCGGCGATGATCGCGCTCATGTCGATTCCTGAAGGTGAAACCGGCGGCAGATGGGGGCTGTCACCCTGCTGACGGTTGTCCTGGCCTCCGTTGTTGGCTTTTAACCCCAGATCCTCGAGCATCAATTGCGGGCCCTCGGACAGCAACACCCCGCGCTCGATCAGGTTTTTGAGCTCTCGCACGTTTCCGGGCCAGTCATATTCTTTTAAGGCAGCCTCGGCCGCGGCGGATATGCTGTTAAAGGATTTTTCGAATTTCTGGCTGAATTCCACCAAAAAATGCTTGGCCATCGGAATAATATCATCGCGCCGCTGGCACAGGGACGGCACTTCAAGCTTGACCACCGCAAAACGGTGGTAAAGATCATTTCTAAATTCACCCGCTGCCACCAGGGCGGACAGATCGCGGTTGGTCGCTGAAATAATCCGGGCTTTAACGGCATGCTTTTTGGTTCCACCGACGCGGTAATACTCGCCGGTGTCTAAAAACCTCAGCAGCTTGACCTGGGCTTCGGCGCTCAGATCGCCCACTTCATCCAGAAACAGCGTGCCGTGGGCGGCTTTTTCCACCAGACCGGCTTTGCCCGAGCGCTCAGCCCCGGTAAAGGCGCCCTTCTCATAACCGAAAAGCTCGCTTTCGATCAGCGCCTTGGGCATGGCAGCACAGTTGACCGCCACCATGGGCCCTTTAAAATTGGGGCTTTTGTAGTGAATCGCTTTGGCGATAAGCTCCTTGCCCGTGCCGGTGTCCCCCAGAATTAAGATAGGCGTATCCGGGCTCTGGGCCACTTTGGCCACCAGCTCCATGACGTCCTGAATGGCATTGCTCTCACCGATGAAACAGGGCAGGTTTTCTTTGAGGTATTTTTCGTGCAGGGCCTGGATTTCTTTACGCATAGCGATGGTTTCAAAGGCATTGCGCAAAATTACCAGTAGCGCGTCCATCTGGACCGGTTTGACCACATATTCATAGGCGCCGTTTTTCATGGACGAAACCACGGTTTGCACGTCTTCGTAGGCGGTGATCATGACAATAATCACTTCCGGGTGATTCTTTTTAATAATTTCCAAAGCTTCAACACCACTCATGCCCGGCAGCCCGATGTCCAATAGCACCAGATCCGGCGGGCTTTTGTCGATTGCCTTGATCGCCGATTCGGCCGTGCCAAAACCCTGGACGCTATAATTCTTTTTTTTCAAAGCCAGCTTTAGGCCATTGCGCGCCAGGGCTTCATCATCAACAACATAGATGGAATAAGAACTCATCGGGTATTCATCCTTCGTTCAATCGGAAGTTCTATGGTAAATTCGGCCCCGCCCCACCGGCTGTTGCCCAGCGTGATGGCGCCGTTGTGATCGGCCACGATTCGCTGAGCGATGTTAAGACCAATACCGGCACCGTCTTCTTTGGTCGTGAAAAAGGGATCAAATATTTTTTCGTGCAGCTCAACAGGCACCCCGGGTCCGGAGTCGGCCACCTGGATGCGTAACGTGTTATTCAGGGCGGCCGATTTGATTTGGACCAATTTAGGATTGCCGTTGGATTTTTCCATTGCCCGGGCGGCGTTGGTAATCAGATTCAGAACCACTTGCTCGATAAGCTGCGGATCGGCGTAGCATTGTGGTAAATTGGTGGCCAGGGATTTTTCGATCTTAATGCCGTTTTTGCGCATGGTGACCAGTGACAGTTCGATGGCTTCTTCCAGCGAAGCGTTGATATCCGTGCGCACCATTTTGGGCGCACCGGGTTTGGAAAAATCCATGACGCGCTTTATGACCGATTCGATCTTATTGGAGGCCACCTGGATCTGTGTGATGACCTGTCTGATGATCTCCATATCCTCGCCGCCCAGTTGGTCCGAATCGCAAAGATCCTCGATGGTGTACAGATAGGTGTTGATGCCGGTCAGGGGGTTGCGAATTTCATGGGCAATTCCAGCAGCCACACGGCCCAGGGAAAGCATTTTATTTTTGATCAGCAGCTGGTGCTCCAGTTGTTTGGTTTCGGTAATATCGACCGCATTTAACAGCAAGGCCTCCCGCCCCTGATACTGGAAGCGGGTGCCCCGGCACTGAAACCAGCGCATCTCGCTTTTGTTGTCTTCGCCGGTCGGAGGGTGAAAGCGAAAGTCGGTTTCCACGTTGTCGGTTTCATCTGAGACGATGATGGCATGTGCCTGTTTGACTTTTTCCATATCGTCCGGGTGGACATAATCCAGAAATTTTAGCAGATGGTTTTCTGAAGCCAGGCTGTATATTTTTTTCAATTCCGGATTTTCATAGACCACCCGGCCGTTCTGGATGATGGTGATGCACACCGGCGAATTTTCAATTAAATCGCGAAACTGCTGCTCGCTTTTACGCAGAGCTTCCTCGGTTTGCTTTATGTCGGTAATATCGGTCCAGGAGCCCACCACTTCCACCGCATTGCTTTCTTCCCCGAACAGCAGGCGCAGCTGATCGCGCATCCAGCGATAGCCGCCGTCTTTATGCTTAAAGCGGTATTCCAGGACATGACTGCCCTGGTCCACCAGTTTGGCAAATTCTGATTTTACCAATTTGACATCGTCGGGATGAATGTGATCGATCCAGAAGTGCTGGTCATTGATGAAATCCTCTGCGGCGTAGCCCAGCTCTGCCAGGACATTGTTGCTGATGAAGGTGGTGGCGCGGTCACCGGTTGGATTGCAAGAATAAATGACCGCCGGGTTGGATGCCAGGATGTGTTGCAGGCGCTGTTTGTTCAGGCGCAGCTCCTCTTCTTTGCGGTGTCGCTCGGTGATATCGCGGATCGTACCGAGGATTTTTTTGTGACCGTCGGCCACAAAAGCACCTGCACTGATTTCGGCCAGAAAGGTGATACCGTCTTTTTTGACCAGGTAACGCAGCGGGACATAATTTTTTGATAATTTTTCATTGGTTAGGCAACGGATGAATTTTTTTGTTTTATCTTTTTCAGCGGAGATATCCAATACACCCAGATCCAGAAATTCCGTTTTTGAATAGCCAAATAGCTTCAGGGCCGCCCGATTGACGTCTTCAAATTGCATGCTTGCCGCATCGAACACAACCACCGCATCCGATTCATTATTAAAGAGCTGCCGGTAGCGCTCTTCGCTCTCGCGCAGCTTTTTCCGGGCTTCTTTGTGCCGGCGCTCTAATTTAATGCGGTCCAGGGCATTATCAACCGTATTGATCAACTCCGTTGTTTCAAAGGGCTTCCTCAGATAATCATAAGCGCCGTGACGCAGCGCCTGAATGGCCGATTCTACGGTGACCTCTCCGGTCATGACGATAACCAGCGCCTCCGGATAGGTTTTATGAACGTGCTCCATGACCTGATATCCGTTGATGTCCGGCAGTCCGATATCCTGCAAAACCAGATCGACACTGTTGGCCGTCAGACACTGGATCGACTGTCGGCCGCTACTGGCCGTCAAAATGTTTAGATCCTTGTTGCGTAGTAAGCGCTTCAGATAACTAGTAAATTCAGGGTCATCTTCTACGATCAGAAGGGTATGCGGATCGGACATTAAATACTCCTGGTCATCGGTCATGCCGGTGCCATTGTTTTTCCGAGCGCCAATAGCAAACGGGCACCCCGGATAGCTAGCGCAGCCTTAGAAAGCAGGATTCATGCCAAAACAGGAAACAATTTTTTATTATTAATTTCAGTGGATTGGAATAATATTGAAACCAATCCGCCTTGAGGCAACCCGGTATTTTTTTCCGGTTTGCACGCTATCTGCCCCAAAGCCGGTTGATTACCGGTTTTACGCACCAAAGATCACCAATCACCACTAGATGTGTAGAGCCGAAAAAGGCAATTATTTTAAATAAATATCACAACCCCGGTTTTTGATTTCGACAGCGCTTTTTTTCCATTTATTCTTGACAGAAAATCGCAAGTCGTCTATAAGGACCCCTTTGACCTGATCCATAAAATTTGACCGAATGCTTATTTAAATCGGGTCAGCAGGAGTTTTTATGGGAAACAGTCTGAAAGGACTTATCGAAAAGAAAAAAAAGGACATCGTCCAACTTTGGTTTGAAGCTACCATGCAAACCTATGCACCCGACACGGCCCAGTTTTACAAAGGCCAAAAAGATCAATTTGCCAACCCGGTTGGCGCCATCACATCTGAAGGCATCTCCTTCTTACTCGATCAATTGCTTGGCGATTTTGATTCAGATGCAATCAAATCCTATCTAGATCCCATTGTTCGCATCCGTGCCGTACAGGATTTTACCCCTTCCAGGGCGACAGCCTTTATTCTCCTATTGAAAAATGTCCTCAGGGACTGCCTGTCAGACGAGCTCCAGAATGCTTCACGGCTGAAAGAGCTATTGGCCTTTGAAACCCGGATCGATCAGCTTTGCCTTATGGCTTTTGACCTATATATGGGCTGCAGGGAAAAAATATACGAAATCGCGGCGCACGAAACGCGCAACCAGACCTTTCGGGCCTTTAAGCGGGCCGGCTTAATCGTAGACCCATAACAGGAGCCCCGAAAGCAAGAAGGCGTTTAATCATAATATTCACAACCCGGCTACAGGTGTGCCGGCAGGGCCGGCAGCCGGTGGCCTTACAAAGAGGTGTTCTTCAATGAATTTAAGGTACATCGTTCCGCTGATTGCCGTTATCATTCTATTTTTGATATCCTATCTGGGCGCCTGGGTGACAGGACTGCAATATCTGTTTGGAGTGGTTATCCCCTATGTGGCGATTCTCACATTTGTGCTGGGGTTTGCCTATCGCGTGCTCAACTGGTCGCGGTCACCGGTACCCTTTGCCATCCCCACTACGGGCGGTCAGCAAAAATCCCTGCCCTGGGTTCAACATTCCAAGTTTGACAGCCCGGTGAAGGGGTGGCAGGTCGTCGTGCGGATGGCACTGGAAATTTTGACCTTTCGGTCTTTGTTCCGAAACACCCGCATGAAGCTAACCCAGGGCGGCCGTTTGTCCTACCAGCTGGAAATTTTCCTGTGGGTCGGCGCACTGGCCTTTCATTATGCGTTTCTGGTGGTCCTCATTCGCCACCTGCGCTTTTTTACCGAGCCGGTGCCGTTTTTCGTGCAACTGGTCGAGAATATCGACAGTTTTTTCCGGGTGGAGATTATTTACCCGGCCCTGAAATTCGGCGTGCCCGGTGTTTTTATTTCAGGGTTTGTGCTGTTGGCCGCTGTCACTTACCTGTTTTCACGACGGCTGTTTGTGCGCCAGGTCAAATATATCTCGATCGCATCGGATTATTTCCCACTGTTTCTGATATTCGCAATTGCCCTCAGCGGAATCCTGATGCGCTATTTCGCCAAGATCGATGTGACCGCCGCCAAGGAGCTGACCCTTGGACTGATTACTTTTCGGCCTACCATACCCGAAGGCGTCAGCCCCATATTTTTTGTGCACCTCTTTTTTGTCAGCATTTTGATTGCGTACTTTCCGTTTAGCAAATTGATGCACCTGGGCGGGGTGTTCCTGAGCCCGACGCGCAACATGCGCACCGACACCCGGGCCCGCCGGCACGTGAATCCCTGGAATTACCCGGTGCCTGTGCATACCTATGATGAGTACGAAGATGAATTCCGGGAGAAAATGGTTGAAGTCGGATTGCCGGTTGAAAAAATGCCGGAACCCGCAGCGGCGGAAGAAGCGGCTTCAGAGCCGGAGCAAGCAGAGGAAAAGGAGTAAACTATGGCAGACGAAACACCCAAACCGGAAGAGCTCATCCAGATCGATCACCGCCCGCCCAAAACGGACTGGATGGATGTTCCGGTTAATATCCGCAAGGGCATGTACTGTTATGCCTCAAATCCCAAAAGTGTCGAATATCTCGGTCTTCCCAATGCCAGACAATGGAATCCGCTGGACGATGACTGGCAGCTGCCTGAAAACTGGCAGGAAATTATTCATGAAGGTTTTAAGGAGCGTTTGGAAAAATTTCGATCCTTCAAAATCTTTATGGATATCTGTGTGCGTTGCGGAGCCTGTGCCGACAAATGTCATTATTTCATCGGTACCGGTGATCCCAAAAACATGCCGGTGCTAAGGGCCGAGCTGCTGCGATCCGTTTACCGCAATGATTTTACCCGCATGGGCAAAATTCTGGGCAAAGTTAACGGGGCGCGTCCCATGACTCTCGATGTGCTCAAGGAATGGTGGTACTACCTGTTTCAATGCTCCGAATGCCGGCGCTGTTCGGTGTATTGTCCTTACGGCATCGATACGGCCGAAATTACCATCATGGGCCGTGAGCTGCTGAATCTGCTGGGGCTCAATATTGACTGGATTGCCACGCCGGTGGCCAACTGTTACCGCACCGGCAACCATCTGGGGATCCAGCCGCACGCCTTTAAAGATATGCTCGACTTTTTTGTGGAAGACATCGAAGAGATCACCGGCGTTCAGCTGGATTACAATATCAACAAAAAGGGCGCCGACATTCTTTTTATTACCCCTT
>CAZJHF010000156.1:0-8932 GCA_964545505.1 uncultured Desulfobacterales bacterium
GATATCTAATACTTCAACTGTGCCATCATTAATATGCTGATGTTTAGAATTATTTAGTTCACACAGAATTTAACTTCAGTCCGATGAAGGGCGAACAGTTTGTTCGATAATCACAAAACAAATTTAGGCGTCTATTAAATTAAGCGGAAAAATCTGAGGGCTTTATGGTTGGATAACGTATCCGCTATTTATACGTGTCGTTTATGTAGAATCTGTCACCCATCAAGTTGTGCCCGTTGGCCCGCTAAAAATGGGTTAAATATTTTCCCAATTTCAACGGGCTTAACCGGCTTAACGGGCCAACCGAATCATCCCTTAATGATTCTCGGCAACATCATCTGATGCTGCGGGCAAATCGATTTCGGGTTTTGATACGCCGCTCCGGCAAAGGCCATCAGATACTGGCGAATTTCGGTCATTTTGGCGACCTCATCCACCATACCATGCTGGGCGCAGTAGGTGGGCCTGGAATAGTCATGATATTCCTTGACCAGCTTGTTCATTTCCTCAATGATCGGTTCCAGCGGTCTTCCGGCTGCTTTTTCTTTGACCAGTCGGCGCGAAAAACTGGCTGCTGCCGCAGTTTCGCCGTGCATCACGTAGATTTCAGTGGCGGGCGTGCCCAGGGTAAAGGCATTATGGCGGTTGGCCGTGGGCCCCCCCATGATATAGTGAGCGGCGGCGGTTCCTTTTCTCAACAGAACCAGCATCATGGGCACATCGGTTTGCTGAATGGAATATATCAGGGCCTGACCCAATCCAAGCAGTTCGGCTTTCTCGGCGATATCCCCCACATCGATGCCGCTGGTATCCTGGAACCATACGACGGGCACCCGGTCCCGGCCGCATTGGGTGACAAACTCGTTCATTTTAATGAGTCCCTGGCGATAAAGTTTGCCGCCGATGCCGGCATAATCGGCATATTCGGGATAATCTTCACCAAAAAATCCCTGGCGGTTGCCAATGACGCCCACCAGGTACCCGTCCACTTTAACCAATCCGGTGTAGACCTCGGGGCCGTAATCCGGCCGGTACTCCATGTGCTCACTGCCGTCAACCAGGCGCGCCAGGATTTCGTCAAAATTATACATGGCTTTCTGATTGAAGGGCAGCAGGTGATAGAGGTCTTCCTGGGGAAACCGCGGCTCATTGGGTTCTGCCACCCTGAAAAATTTCGGATTATAGGCCGGCATGTCTTTCATATACTCTTTGATACCGTCTAGAACCTCTTCTTCTTTTTCAAAGACATAGCGGAAAAATCCGGTTTCATCGTAATGTATTTTAGTCGATCCCGGCGGTTCAACCTTGAATTGCTTGGCCGCTGAAATCAATTGTTCGGCGCCATCCAAATCAAAGTAGCCCTTGGGTGACATACCGCTTAAAATTCCGCCACCGCCCACGGCGATGTTACAGTCTTTATGGGCAAAAAGGACGGTGGGGCTGATACCCTGATATCCGCCACCGGCCGGGTTGGTGCCGTAAATGGCGGCCAGAATCGGTACAGCGGCCTGATTGAGTTCGGCATGCCGGAAAAATGTAGTGCCGGAACCCCGACGATCCGCATAAAATTTTTCCTGCTCGGTCAATTTGACACCGCTACAGTTGACCAGCCATACCAGTGGTATATTCAAGCGTTTGGCCAGGTCGGTGCAGCGAAAAACATTTTCAGCCTGCCCGGGTATCCAGGCCCCTGCATAGACTTTGTTGTCGAAACCGATAATAACTGCCCATTTGCCTGAAATTTTGGCAAGGCCATCGATCACATTGGTGGTGCCTTCTGAGTTGTCTTCCGGGTTGTACAGGGTATGCAATGGATTCCAGGTGCCGGGGTCCACCAGATACTCCAGGCGCTGCCAGACGGTCAACTGACCGCGGGCGTTGATCTTTTCGGTTGGCATTCCGGCGTTCTTAACCTTTTCTATGGCTTCGGCAACCTGGGCTTCGACTTCCTTTATTTGGTTAACACTGGCCTCGGTGCTTTTAATCTGACCGGGCTTCAGCTCTTGTCCAAATTCTTTCATTTTTTCAAAATAGGGTCTCATATTCCTCCTCCATGATACGTAGTCATATTTCCAAATTTTTGTCACCTGTTCCATATACGAAGGAGGTATACACGTCAAGGCCAGAAGTGCACTATTTGAGCTTGACAAGCGCCTCACCTTAAAGTATCAAACGGTTCGAGTGAACTCGCTGTTTCAGTTTTTGGGGAAAGCCAAGCTCAAGTTGAAAATTGGAATAAGAGCAAATCCTCTCGCCAAGACGCAAAGGCGCCAAGAAAAGCTAAAACCTTTCACATCCAGACCATCCTTTGCGGCCTTAGCGGCTTTGCGTGAGGCTAATTTTTTTGAAAGTCAAAATTTTTGAAGGGAGGACGGAATGGCAATTGAAATTTTAGCTCCGATGCCCGGGACGATTATCAATATTCTTGTGAATGAGGGTGATGAAGTTTTGGAATATCAGGAGGTGATCATCCTCGAAGCCATGAAAATGGAGAATGCCATCCCGTGTCCAGAAGCCGGTAAGATTAAGGAAATAAAAGTTAAGGTAGATGACAAAGTGGCGACCAATCAAGTGCTGATGGTCCTTGAATAAAACACCTTTCAGCAACTGCACCCGCAAGATTTGATCAAAGGCCCGACTGACGATGCCGTTCGGGCCTTTTATTTTTGCGCAACTTTCTTATAACCACGATATCACGAAAATAAAATGCACCCAATTTTTGCTTTCCTATTTCGTGCCTTCGTGATTACATATCCTTTTTCAGTCGATCTAATCTACCAAAGAGGCCGCAGTGTTAGGTCCCATTTTCACCAATTTACTGGCCAACCGCAGAAAGCCCCCGCTGGCCAAACTGAGTGAGATCAATGATCCTGAGCAGTTTTTGTGGCGGATTCTACCGCATGCGGCGCGCACTTTTTCCTTTGTGATCGTCTTCCTTCCACCGCGCATGCGGCGTGCCCTGGCAATTGCCTATCTATACTGCCGCATGTTGGACACCTACGAAGATCTTTTACCCACCTTGCCGCAAAAGGAATCAGCCTTAAAACGCTTTATCAGCCGGTTTGATAACCCTGGCGACCTAAAGCCAGCCCCGGCCCTTGACCCCGCCCTTGCTGCTGATGCACAGGAAAGTACGCATGTGCTGCTCGTGAACCGCGCAGCCTTTGTCGATCATCATTTTGACCTGCTGACATCTTTACAGCGGGCGGCCATTTGCCGGCTTGTGCGGCGCATGGGTGAAGGCATGATCTGGGCCAGTCGCATTTTTAATAAACAGGACGGTGCCCTGCAATCACCGGGGCAGCTATCGCGCTATTGCTGGCACGTGCTCGGCACGCCGATCCTTTTTGCAGATGAAATGCAACGGCTGGATCAGCGGCTTTCACCGCAAATTGACGAAGACCGCTTACGTCAGTGCGCTGTGGTGGGAGAAGTGATCCAGCTGGCCAACATTACCCGTGACCTTGAAAAAGATGTCAGACGCGGCATTTTCTACCATCCGCAGTTGCCCGGCACCGAAGACTCCCGCCGTGAGCAAGGTATCCGGGAAGTTCGTGCTCAGCTGGTTCTACGAGCCCTACGCGGATTTCGCATGTTTCCACCATTTTTTAATGCCATCCCGGCAGCACCAATTTCACGGGCCCGGGGGGCAGCCATGCTTCTGATTATAACCACCTATGGCTACTACTGGCGGGCCGCCCAAAAAGCAGGCCTGCCGGCATTCGATAAACAACAACGCATTACGCGGCTGAACGGCGCGTTTATCTGGCTTAAATGTGTCCTATCGCCCCGGGCCGCCACCCGTTTTTTGAGCTGGCTTGACACCACGGTTAAAAGCGCCTTCGAGCGCTGCCAGCCTGATCGGAATAAACGATTTATCTGGGAGGACGGGGGATTTGATGTCGTGGCGCTCATCAATAAAAACACTGCTCAGTCTGAATGGGCTTCCAAGGTTGCGGGGTAATCCTTGTAGTAGTGGGAATTTTTCCAACCTTTTTTAAGGGCTTTATTGAATTTATAAGTCGCGTAGAAATTGGTCATATTTTTAAGGTTCAACAGCGAGCGCACTAAACGGTAGGGGTAGTTGGGGAAAGAGTAGATATTTTTTTTGATATAGTTGTTGCCGATATATATGGTTTGCGGCTGCACATCCTGTGGTCGGTGAACCATATACGAGAAACGGTATTTGTCCCAGTCCTGCGGATAATCGGCATATAGTAAGCGGCCTTCTTTTTGTAATTCCGCCATCAAATCAGTACCCGGAAGTGGGGTGAGCAGGGTAATCTGAATAATATCAATACCGGATTGAACCAGAAACCGGGCGAGTTGCTTATAATATGCCGCCGATTCATGGTCATTGCCGATAATAAAGGCCCCGTATACGGCAATGCCATATTTATGGAATACATCGACAACCTTTTTATAATTTTGCACTCCGATCTTAATATTGATCCCCTTTTTCATGTCCCGCAACGATTCCCTGCTGATGGTCTCAAAGCCGACAAAAGCAAAAATACAGCCGGCACGAGCGGCCAATTCAATCACATGCTCATCATTGACGGCATTGATCGACGTTTGCATCCACCATTTGAAATTGAGCCCGCTTTCAATCATACCGCTGAATAATTCCTCAGAGCGATTTTTGCTTTTTGGGCTGTAGCCGATCAGGTTGTCATCGACAAACGCCAGAAATTGACCTTTTATGTCAGTTAATTCGTTCAGAACATTCTGGGCATGGCGTTGACGAAATTCATTACCCAGATAGCGTGATACCGAGCAAAAATGACAATTAAACGGACAGCCGCGAGATGTTTGAACCGAGTGCCAGAAGTAATCCGGATGCAGCAAATCCCGTCGGGGTAAAATTTTGCTGCGGTCATAATGGATTCGCGGACCGATATAGGTGCGCTCCAGGCGGTTGTTTTCAAAATCCGCCAACAGTTTTTGCCAGATACCTTCAACTTCTCCGACGACAACAGCATCGGCAAATTGTTGCGCTTCATCGGGCACCATCGATGCATGAATGCCGCCGATGACAACCTTTATGTTCCGCTTGCGATACATGTGGGCAATTTCATACGCCCGGGTAATGTTGCTGGTAAAAGCGGTTATGCCCACCAGGTCTGCTTCTTCAAACTGGAAGGCATCGAAGTTTTCATCAGCAATTTTAACGTCCCAGGTGGAGGGAGTAACGGCCGCAACATAAGCCAGAGCCAAAGGCGAAAAGGTCGAAAACCGGCTGAGCAGCAAGCCGCTGCGCCGACCGACCGGGTTTATGAGTAATAGCTTTTTCAATGGGTTCCCAATTGCCTGACCAGCGCAAGGGCTTGTTGACGGGTGTCGCCTTTAAACTTCAATTTTAAGGCTGAAATCAGCATATCAACGCTGATCGCGCAGTTAAGGCTGGCCAAAATGGCTAAACTGGCCAGTGCCCAATCGGTGCGCCTGATTCCCCTGGCTTTAAAATCAATCTGATGGATGCGGGCCTTGCTGTCCGGCAGGCTGACGCCGCCGATCTGTAGGATGAGGGATTTTTTTGTGAGGCGCTCAAATAGGTCCCGGCGCCGGTCGATGCCTTCCTGATCCAGTGCCACGACCACGTTTGGTTTCTCGATTCCCGTAAAGTCAATCTCCCGCGGTGATAAAATAAGCTCGCTAATGGAGGGGCCTCTGAGTACGGTTATATTATATTCGTTTTTCTGGGTTGTGTGCATCCCCGCCGTCAATCCGGCGATGCACAGAAGTTCACCCGCAGTGATAATGCGTTGTCCGGCACTGCCGAGAATTACGACCTCCTGGCGACCTTTTTGAGGCGCGCTGAAGCGGGGTTCGATAACAGCCGGCGCGGAAACTTTTTTCTGCCCAGCTGCCAGTCGGCGATAGTGTTGCCCGTATTCCGGGCGTTCATTTTCAGGAACGACGCCATCCAGCGGCGGCCGTTGGGCCAGGGCTTCATCGATCATTCTGGGCGTCAGTCGATTTTTTTTGGTGTAGCGACCGGGACATATTCCCCAGATGTCCATCAATGCAAAGCCTTCATATTCAATGGCCTCCTGGATTAGGGATGCTAATTCTTTTTGGTAACCCGAGCATCGCCGGACATACGGCGCACCGGCGCATCGCGCGACTTCACCGATATCCAGCGGGCGCTCGAGGGCAGATAGAAATCCCGAACTCAGCTGAGCTTCCGGTGGTGTGGTGGCGGAGTACTGGCCTCCGGTCATGCCGAAATTAAAGTTGTTTAAAACCAGCAGGGTCACATTGAGGTTGCGACGACAGGCCGCCAGCAAGTGAGCGCCACCAATCCCCTGGCCGCCATCGCCCATGGTGACAATCACGTTGAGCTCCGGGCGTGCCATTTTGAGGCCGGCAGCATACGTCAGGGCGCGGCCGTGCAAACCGTGCATGGCGTGGGTATGAAAAAAAGTATCAAACAGGCCGGAGCAGCCGATATCGCTAACCAGCACAATTTGATGCCCGGCCAATCCCATGTTTCGAAATGCCTGGTCCAGAGTGTGGGTAATGCGCTCATGGGCACAGCCCGGGCATAAAACCGGCGGTCTGGCGGAATTTAAAAGACTATCCATTGACGGCCTCCTTGATGCGGTCAGGTGTTATGAGACGTCCGTCCATTTGTCCGTAGAAGGAAACCGACTTGCGGGGTAAAATACGTTTGATTTCGCGCTTATACTGTCCCAGGTTCATTTCCACAACGACAACGCGTTTGGCATGGCGAGCCGCATGCCGGATGACCTTTTGCGGTACCGGCCATAAGGTTTTTAAGATCAACAGGGAAATGGGTTTGCTCTGCCGTTTTTGCATTTTGAATACCGCTTTGGCGACCCGGGCGGTAACGCCATACGCAACCAGAAGGGTATCGGCATCCTTAACACTGTAATGTTCATGGAATGAGAACCGATCAACGGCTGACAGCAGCTTTTGCATCAGGCGTTCCTGATTGCGGGCAATAGCAGCCGAATCAGTGGTAATATATCCATCGGCGCCGTGGGTCGAAGAGGTCTGGCGAACCAGGACCTCATGGCCGATGGGAAGAAAATCTGGAACGCGTTTCCCCGGAGCCGGACTGAATGGTAACAGCGGTTGATCGGCCGGCGCTGCTGATCGCTCGACGATATCAGGGATGTCCACCTGTTGAAGATCAATGCTTTCGCGCGTCATTCCGATTTCCTTGTTGGAGGCCAAAAATACCGGACAGCGAAATTCTTCAGCCAGATTGAAGGCGTGCAGAGTTAAGGTATAACAATCTTTCACGTCGACCGGCGCCAGAACAACCACCGGCAGCCCACCGCTGTTGCCCCAGCGCAAAAAATTGATATCGCCATCGGCTCCACGGGTGGCTGAGCCCGTAGAGGGGCCCAGTCGCTGGACGTCCACGATCACAATCGCTATTTCACTGCCGATCGCAAAAGACAGGTTCTCACTGTACAGACTGATACCCGGGCCCGAAGTGGCCGTCATGACCTTCATTCCGGCCATTGATGCGCCCAGACAAAATCCAATGGAGGCGATTTCATCCTCGCCCTGCATGCATATGCCGCCGATGGGCGGCAGCAGGTTGAGCATGCTTTGATAAATCGTGGTAGCCGGCGTAATGGGATAGCCGGCAAAAAATCGGCAACCCGCAGCAACGGCCCCGCGGGCGATCGCCTCGTTGCCTTCTAATAAGCTAAAACTCATATCTTTTCCTGAACCATTCGGTTGACATATTCATCCTTACTAGCTTGCTAATATAAATCAGATTATATTCTCGCCAGGAAGCTGGAATGCTTGAAGGCTTGCAAGTTTGCCAGGTTCAGGTGCGTTTGACGAAGCGACGCCTAAAACCGATGAACGGGCAAACCGCATTAAATGACCTGAGTTTTGTACAAGCCGCAGGCTTTCATATGTAAGGCACTTAAGGTCGAGGCTATAGTGAACTATGCCTCGGCCTTAATAACGCAGCAGATGGAAGTCTTCGGCTTGCCCGAAGGGTGAAAATTAATGAGATAAAATGATTTTCATCCTTAATATCTGAGCGGTTTTTTTGCTTACTTCGCTGACCTTCTTAAACTGTTCACATTTAAATTAACGACCGCTTCTCATTAATTTTCATACAAATCACATTTTAAAGGACCTGCGGGAGGGCGGCGGTTTATCTTTTCCGCCGATTCTAAAGCTCCAGCTGGATTTTCTTTGAGCGCTGACCTTCTCCTGCCACGGGTACCGAATGCGGGTATGAAACGAAACTTCCAGGGCATCGACCAGCGCACGCACAATCTTGGCTATGTCCCGGGTCGTTAAATCACACTGGCTGAATTGTCCGTCTGCAATGCGTTTGCCGACTATGAGCTGGACCATTTTGGCCAGTTTGAGGCGGGTGGGATCCTGCATTGTGCGGGATGCTGCTTCCGCCGAATCGACAATCATCAGAATGGCCGCTTCAGCGGTTTGGGGCTTGGGGCCCGGATACCTGAAATCGAGCTCATCCAAGGTCTCACGGGGCTGTTCTTTGGTCGCCAGATTAAAAAAGTATTCCATCAACTGGGTTCCATGGTGCTGGACGATCAAATCCACCACGGCTCTGGGCAGGCCGGCTGTCATCGCAATTTTGATGCCGCTTTTTACGTGATTGATGATCAATTCAGTGCTTTCCCAGGGATCTAATAGGTCATGTGGATTCGGACTGTTGAATTGATTCTCAATAAAATTTTTGGGCACTTCCATTTTGCCGATATCGTGGTAGTAGGCGCCAATGCGCAAAAGCAGTGAGTTGGCGCCGATGGCCTCACCGACAACCTGCGCCAAATGGGCTACGGTCATGGAATGCTGATAGGTGCCGGGCGCGTTTTGCTGCAATTTTTTCAACAATGGGTGCTGCAGATCCGTGTAACGATTAAGCTTAAAAGTGGACGCCGTATCCCAGCTGATTTCA
>CAZJHF010000157.1:0-7210 GCA_964545505.1 uncultured Desulfobacterales bacterium
TGGCGGTTGTCATCGCTAAAGCGGGCAAGCGCATCGCAGCCTCAAAAGCCCTGGATTACGTTGCCGGATTCTCGGTAATGAACGATGTCTCCGGCCGCCAGGCTCAATTTTCGGATGGGCAGTGGTTTCGCGGTAAGTCTTTTGATACATTTGCCCCCATGGGGCCCGCCCTGGTCACCGTTGATGAAATCGAAAATCCGGCTAATCTTAGCGTAACGGCGCGTGTGAACGGCAATGTCATGCAGGATGGCAACAGTGCTGACATGCTATTTGACATCGCGACGATCATCGCCTTTATCAGCCAGGACATTACGCTTATGCCCGGCGACATCATATCCACCGGAACGCCATCGGGGGTCGGCATTTTCAGGGATCCACCGGTTATGTTGAAAGCCGGAGACATTGTGGAATGCGAGGTCGAAGGTGTGGGTACTATCCGAAACAGAATTAAAGCTAGCTAGAATACCCTTGCAAAGATTATCCAGAAAGCGCCTGTCAGAAAAAAACATGGCCTTGTGGACGCTGAGATCCAAAGATACAAAGACCGGTCCTCGCAGATCGTGCTTTAGCTTTTCAGGGATGTTGCCTTGAGGACTTTGCCGCGATCCATCTGCAGCACGTGTGTAATGCAATTTAAATTTTCCTCCTGCTGATCGGGCACATAAATTAGATGGGTCGCTGTATGCTGACCGATATAGTCAAAAACAAGGCGCAACTTTGCTTTGTTTTTGATATCCAGCCCCTGCAAGGGTTCGTCCAATATGAGAAAGACCGGCGATTTAACCATTGCGCGAGCGAGCAGAGTCAACTGGCGCTGCCCGTGGGAAAGACGGCCGAATCTCTGGGCGGCTATCTCACTGATCCCCAAAAATCGGGACCAGGCCTTGGCTATGGCAAGCTGATCGGCGCTGCACTGTCGATACAGCCCGTTGGAGGCAAAAAAACCCGAACACACCACTTCAAATGCGTCGGTATGCTGATGTTGCCGCAGCTGCAGATCAGATGAAATATAGCCGATCTTTTCCCTGATATCCCATAGGCTTTGACCTGCACCCCGTTTCTGGCCGAACAGGTAGATGTCGTTGGCATAGGCCTGCAGGTTGTCCCCGTTTATGAGCGCTAATACGGTGGACTTGCCGGCGGCTGACGGCCCCCGGAGCATCCAGTTTTCACCGTCTTTGACCGTCCAGTTGAAGCCATCGAGGATTAATTTTGAACCGTAGCGAACGGTGACTTCTTGCATCTCGATTAAAACGCGCGGAACGGCGCTCGGTGCCCTGTCAGCCGTTTGCGATTTCTTTGCTGCGCTGTCGGGCAGCGCGCTGAAAAGCGCTTGCGGATCCAATTTAGGCGCCGGCTGGTCCACTTCATAGGCCTGCTCGATAAACTTCGGCTTGAATACCGCATTTCTTTTGCCGGCCTTATAAATCCGGCCCTGCTTTAGCAGCAATACGTGTGTTATGCTCGGAACAATTTCATCGAAACGATGGGTTATCAATATCAGCTGGACGTTTGTTTGAGCAAGTGTGTTAATGGTGCCGGCCAGTGACCTGCGTGTCGGCTCGTCCAGTCCCGCAAAAGGTTCATCCAAAATCAATAGTTTCGGATTTTTGAATAATGCCCTTGCGATCAAGACACGGTTCATTTCGCCGGTGGTCAAGGAGGTGATATGTCTTTCCAACAGCTTAAGGATGCCGATATTTTCAGCAACTTCACGCAGCCTTTGATCGTAACGCATCTGCCGGACGTCGCCGGCCGCCAGATTGATAATCAGCTCTTTGACCGATGTAAACTCCTGTCTGTTGCCGCTGAGCTCCCGGTAGAAATTTTTGCGGTTTTCATTTGCAAAGATTTCGCGCTGCAGTTCGGGCGCCACATACCCCATTTGACCGGCAACAGCGGTCCAGCTCTGGTTTTCATCTTGGGCAAAGTGATATCTGATGTTGCCGCTGACGATGGGGATCTGGCCCAATAATGAGCGCGCGAAAGTGGTCTTGCCGGATCCATTCGGACCCAGTAAGGCCCAGTTCTCATTGGAATAGATTTGCCAGGACGTATTGTGAAGGTAGGGTCGGTCGCGCAAGCGAACGGTTATGTTTTCAAGACTTATAAGGGGAGCGGCTTGCATAAAATCAATAGTGGCTGTCGGCGTATTCCACCCAGCCACCGGTTTCCACCAGCTTGCGTTCAAAATCGGGCAGTGAAAAGGGGATATTTTCTGTTTGGTCGCCAGCTGTGATGATAAAGACTTGCTTTTTTAGGTCCGTCGTTACGATCGTTTCCTGACGCGCATAGGATTTAAAAAGAGTGTCGATGCTGGCAGCCGGCAGCTCGACGGCCAGCATTCCGCAGTTGAACATATTTTGTCTGAAGATGCGCGCAAAGCTCTCGGCAACAACCAGATGAATACCGTTTACCTCAAGGGCCCAGGGCGCGTGTTCACGGGACGAGCCGCAGCCGAAGTTTGTGCGTGTAATGATGGCGCTTTTGCCGGCAATATCCTCCTGTCGCCGGAAACCATCCAGGTTAAGATCTTCAAAAAGGTGCGGACCGAGCGCCTCACGGGTAATTTCAGTCAGGTACTTGGCGGCAATGATTTCGTCGGTGTTGATATCATCACGATCCAGGAACAGGACCTTGCCGCTGAAGTTTTTCTGTGTATCCATGATCCGCTAAATGCCTCCGAGTAGAGTTTACATTCTTTTAAACCACCAAAGCACGAAAACATGCAAATGCGAAAGATTTTTTTTGCGCTTTTTAAATCTCGTGTTTTCGTGATTGTTTATTATTTACGGCCCCCGCTAAACAGGGGTGAGTTGACGATCCGGCCTGCAATGGCGGAGGCTGCGGCGGTCGCAGGGCTCATTAAGTGAATCTTTCCGCCTTTGCCCATACGGCCGCTGAAATTGCGGTTGGTGGTCGCAGCGCACACTTCGCCTTCTGCCAGCACTCCGCTGCTCATCCCCAGACAGGCACCGCATGTTGGGTTCGTAACGCAGAAGCCGGCATCCAGGAAGATGCCCATTATGCCCTCGTCCAGCGCCTGGCGAAAAATCTTGGGCGTGGCCGGCGACACGATGCCGCGGACGTTATTGTCAATCTTCTGTCCTTTTAATACCCGGGCGGCAATTCTTAAGTCTTCGATGCGGCCGTTGGTGCAGGAACCAATATAGATCTGATCGATCGCGGTTGCGCCCATCTTCTTGACCGGTTTGACGTTATCCGGTTTGAAACCATCGGTCACGAGCGGTTCCAGGCTGCTAACGTCATGTTCAATGATTTCCGCGTAGGCGGCATCTTCATCCGGCCAGAAGGCCTTGAAGGCCTCGAACGCTGCCGGCTCGTCAGGGGACTCTTTTTCAATAAACGGCCACAAATAGGTTACGGTTGTCTGATCTGGATAGCAGATGCCGCAAGTCGCACCGGCTTCAACCGCCATATTGCACAATGTCATGCGGCTATCCATGCTCATGCCCGCCACCACCGGCCCGCTGAATTCGATAACCTTATGGCTGGCACCGTTTACCCCCAGGCGGCCAATTATAGAAAGAATAATATCTTTGGCAAACACACCGGCCGGAAGGCTGCCGGTGATTTCGATTTTGATGGTTTTTGGATAATGGAAGGCGCAGATGCCTTTCAGAATACCGACTTCAAGGTCGGTGGTACCGACGCCGGCGGCAAAAGCGCCAAAGGCGCCGTGTGTGCAGGTATGCGAATCGCCCATAATGATCGTATACCCCGGTCGAACGAAGCCCTGCTCCGGAAACAGGGCATGACAGATGCCGTTTCTGCCGATATCAAAGAAATCGCGTATGCGGTGTCTTCGGGCCCACTCTCTTATAATCTTACCCTGGGTGGCTGTCTTCGAATCCTTGGCTGGCGTGACATGATCAATGACGGCTTTAATTTTTTTTGGATCAAATACGCGGTCCTTGCCCCGCGCAACCAGATCGGTGATGGCCATCGGAGTTGTAATTTCATGGCAGAAGACGGCATCCAGCTTTAATACATGGACGTCGTCAGACGGATTATCGATCCGGTGAGCATCGAATATTTTTTCGGCAACGGTTTTACCCATGGATCTTTTTCAAATCCTTTCGCAAGTTTAAATTAGCCCATCATCATACAATAAAGCATAATTGCTAATTTTAAAATATTTTATTTTCAATTCCTAAATAGGAGATTTTTTCGTTGATCCCCGCCATCTGGCGGGATTTCACGTCTAATTTAACGAAGATAAAAGTGTTCAACAAACCGCACAAGGGTTTTCGTCGAAGCGTACTTTTTGTACGTTGCAGACGCAAAACCCGCGGAGAACGCAGAACAGCGGAAAAAGATTCATTTAGGAATTGAAAATTAATCGGAATCTGACTTTAGAACCGCCAAAAAGGCCGACTGCGGGATCATCACTTTGCCGACCATTTTCATGCGTTTTTTGCCTTTTTTTTGCTTTTCGAGCAATTTGCGCTTGCGCGTAATATCGCCGCCATAGCATTTGGCGGTCACATCTTTTCTCAGGGCTGAAACCGTTTTGCGGGCAATAATGTTTCCACCAATTGCTCCCTGAATGGCAATTTTAAACATCTGTCTGGGGATTTCCTGGCGCAGCTTTTCACAGGCAACGCGGGCCCTGCTGACAGCAATGTCGCTATGAACCAGCTGGGATAATGCATCGACTCGTTCGCCGTTAATCAAAATATCCAATTTGACGAGGTCGGTTTGGCGATAATCAATTAGATCATAGTCAAACGAGCCGTATCCCTGGGTAATGGATTTGAGGCGATCGTAAAAATCATAAATGACCTCGGCCAGAGGCATTTCAAATATCATTTCCATACGATCGCTGGTGAGATAGTGGTAGGTTTTGTTGAGACCGCGCCGCTCAAGGCACAAATTCATCACCGCTCCCATATAACGATCCGGTGTAATAATCGCGGCCCGGATATAGGGTTCGCGTGTCTTTTCAATTCGAGTCGGATCCGGGTAATAAGCGGGATTATCGATGGTTAAATCGGTGCCATCATTCATGACGAGCTGGTATTGAACCGATGGTGCCGTCAGAATCAGCGAAAGGTCATACTCGCGTTCCAGTCTTTCCTGGACCACCTCAAGATGGAGTAGGCCTAAAAATCCGCAGCGGAAACCAAATCCCAAAGCCACCGAGCTGTCTTTCTCATACACCAGGGCGGCATCGTTTAAGCTTAGCTTTTCCATGGCGACTGCCAGCTCCTCGTAGCCGTCCGATGCGGTCGGATATATCGAAGAAAAAACCACCGGTTTGGTCATTTTGAAACCCGGCAATGCGGCATCGCAGGGTTGATCTTCATGGGTGACCGTGTCGCCGCAGCGGGTGTCGCTAATTTTTTTGATGCCCGCAATAATGTAACCCACCTGGCCGGCGGAAAGCGTTTTGAGCGGTATGCGTTTTAGCCGAAAAATGCCGACCTCCTCGACACGGTAAGCCGCCTGGTTTGATTTGAAGATAATCGTATCTCCAGGCTTGATCTGTCCATGCTTAACACGCAGATGCACTACGGTGCCGCGGTAGGCGTCATAATAGGAATCAAAAATCAGCGCCTGTAACGGCCCGTCGGCCAGTCCCTCGGGAGGTGGCAGTTTTGTGACGATGGCCTCAAGAACCTGATCGATGCCGAGCCCCTGTTTGGCCGAGACCTGGAGTGCAGCCTGCGGATCAAGACCCAGATCCTCTTCGATCTGCTTTTTGACACGATCGATATCAGCCGATGGCAGATCAATTTTATTGATGACCGGCAGAATTTCTAAATCATGCTCTAAAGCCAGGTACAGATTCGCCAGGGTCTGGGCTTCGACGCCCTGACTGGCGTCGATTAACAACAACGCGCCCTCGCAGGCTGCCAGGGCGCGTGAGACTTCATAGCTAAAATCCACATGTCCGGGCGTGTCGATCAGATTTAAATAATAGGATTGTCCGTCAGCAGCAGTGTAGGGCAGGCAAATCGTCTGACTTTTGATCGTAATTCCACGTTCACGTTCAATATCCATGGTATCGAGAATTTGGTCTTTAAAATCCCGATCCGCAACAATGTCCGCCATCTGAATAAGCCGGTCGGACAGGGTGGATTTGCCGTGATCGATATGGGCAATAATGCTGAAATTTCTGATGTTTTGCATCTTATTCGACGGAATATCTGTAAGGATTGGTGCTTCTTGGTGACCCTAGACGTTTGAAAGTGTTGAAGAATCTAAAAGCCAGTTGACACAAATTGCCTTTCTGGATATATTATTAGAATACACAAATTAAAAGCGTTTACCTATCAATTTTTCTCAAAACCTGTCAACCCCGGTTTTCCCGACGGTTCTGGGAGATATTTTATTTCGCTGATGAGCAAAAAAAAATCAAATATTCGTGTGTTAATCGTTGATGATGATTCCAGTGTCAGAAACACGATCCACGAGTACATTGCAAATGCCGGCTTTAGTCCCACGGCCGCCGCCTCTGCTGAAGAAGCACTCGAATTAGTTGAAAATAATAATTTTGCCGTGGTGATAACCGATATCCGTTTGCCGGGTATGGGCGGGCTTGAACTGACCAAGGTGATCAAGCAGAAAAATGGAGCCGATGTCATCGTCGTAACCGGATACAGCGATGACTATTCTTATGAAGAAGCGATCAATATCGGCGCCAGTGACTTTGTGATTAAGCCGGTGCGGCTTGAAGAGCTGTTGCTGAGAATGAGACGTGTGATCAAAGAACGCCAGTTGAGCACCGAGCGCACCCGGATGATGGAAAAGTTGCAAAAGCTTGCCACCACCGACGGGCTCACCAAACTTTACAACTCAAGATCTTTTTATTCACAGCTGGAGCTGGAGGTCGACCGTTTCAATCGCTACAAACATCCCCTTTCTTTGCTGCTGCTGGATATCGATAATTTCAAAGAGTTTAACGATACCTATGGCCACCTTGAAGGCGATAAGGTGCTGGTGCGCTTCAGTCAGATTATCAAAGATTGCTTGAGAATAAATGACTCGGCCTATCGTTACGGCGGGGAAGAATTTACGGTGATCCTGCCGGAGACCAATGGTGATGAAGCCAAAACGGTTGCCCAGCGCATCCGGTCCACCTTAGAAGCTGAGGATTTTACCCCGACCCCCGACAAATTTGCAAAAATAACGATCAGTATCGGCGTGACGCAATATTTTCCCAAAGAAGAACTATCCGCCTTTA
>CAZJHF010000157.1:7310-8913 GCA_964545505.1 uncultured Desulfobacterales bacterium
ACGATCAGTATCGGCGTGACGCAATATTTTCCCAAAGAAGAACTATCCGCCTTTATTCGGCGAGCAGATCAGGCCATGTACTTTTCCAAACAAAATGGACGCAACCGCGTCACGGTCTTGCTGGCCGAACCCCATGTTCAATCCAAACTCAAGGCCTAATCCCACTTCAAAAGATTATTCGGTTTGCCGGTTTAGCCAGTTGCGCCCGTTAAAAATATCTGATTTTATTTGAACTGGCTAACGGGTCAACGGGGAACAGGCTCAACCGTTTTCGATATTGACCTTTAGGTACAGATCCCCGCTTGCCTGCGAGCCGGAGCGCTGTCCCAGGCCTTTTAACCTGAGGACGGTTCCGCTATGGATACCGGCCGGCACCTTTACGTTGAACATCCTCTTTTTAAACCCCAGCGGGATATTAACCAGCTTGCGGGTTCCGGCCCTGGCCTCATACGGGGTAATCTTAATCAGGCCGTACAAGTGCTGATCCGCACCGGAAGCAGCCGGTCGGACGACCTGCAGGCGCGGTGTTTTCCTTTTGGCGGTATACTGACGCATCAGACGCGACACACCTGTTACCGGCAGGATATCAAACAGCTTCAAGAAAATGATACCGCATACAAAACCGCCAATATGAGCCCACCAGGCGATTCCGCCACCAACACCCTGGCTGCCGGCAGCATTAATGAATTGCAGCAGAAACCACAGGCCTAAAAAGATATAGGCCGGGATATTAATAAAATAGGGAATGATAATGATGGGAATTAGGGTCAGGATTTTGGATCGGGGATGCAGGATGAAATAAGCCCCCATAACGCCGGCAATAGCGCCGCTGGCCCCGATGGTCGGCAAATTCGAATGCAGGTTCAACACCAGATGTGAAAGCCCGGAAGCGAATCCGCACAATAAATAAAACGCAGCATAGCGGACGGGACCGAGATGGTCTTCGACGTTATTGCCGAAAATATAAAGGGACCACATGTTGCCGAGGATATGCCAGAAACTCCCATGCAAAAACATGAATGACAGGAACGAAAATACCTGTTGTCCGATGGTGAAATAGTCGGCAACCTGGGGTAGCGAATAGCGTGCCGGCACCAGCCCGTAAACGTAAATGAAGCGGTTAATCTCAGGGCCCTGGGATAGCTGCAGGAAATAAACCGCAGCATTGATGGCGATTATCGCTGTGTTGACAATCGGGTAATTTCGCGTGGGTGTTGTGTCGCGTATGGGTATCATGCTGCAGGTATACGTGTTGCGCGTGGTTTGTGTTCTCAAGGACGAGTACGAGGACGACGACGAGGAGGAAAATCTTATGATCCTATCGTACTCGTCCTCCTACTCGTCCTCGTCCGCGACTGTATTCAAAATAGAGCTTTCCGCATTTTAATATCGAATAAGACCCATTTTTGATTTTAAACGCTCACTAAAGTTTTGACCTGAGTTGAGCGATTGCCGAGGTTGCCGCAGCTACACGGCAGCTGTTGTTCCGCTATAGTGAACTATGCGGGACGGCATCTAACACAGTAGATGCGGTAAGATCGGCAATCCCCATGGGGTTTTAAATTTTAAGAATAAAGAACGGTAGAATTCCTTAAATATATGA
>CAZJHF010000158.1:0-8894 GCA_964545505.1 uncultured Desulfobacterales bacterium
CCAGATTCGGTAATGTATCCCAGGGGGTGATCAAGGCCACACCTTGGATGGGTACGTTTGTTTGGGCCACCGCTGCACACACGACACCACACCCGAGAGATTCACCCAGAAGAAAAATCGGTGGACCAAATTCTTTTGACGCCAGCCGGATAGTTTCAACGGCATCGGTCGTAAATTGAGGTTCACCGGTTTTCCCCGGGCGGGCGCCATAGCCTGGATATTCGGCCAGGAGCACCCGATAGTCGAGCCGGTTGAGCGCTGTTGTGTAATACAAACGATTGAGGGCGTTACCCGCGTTTCCGTGAAACACGATTATCGTGCCGTCGGATTTGTCAGATTTACTTTCAGATACGAATCCGCGGTAAGTGTCCATCGTATCCGGCCAGATGCGCAGGTTTTTGTTTTGCGCCAATTGGGCGATGGTTTCAGGATTCGAGCGGTTGGGGTGATAGATAAAAAAATCCTGAAAGAAATACATACCGCACACGATAATCAGATAAAAGATGGGTAGGCGTATCATCAATTTTTTCATATGCCAGTTATGAATTGCAGAAATCCATAATGGTTTCAACCAGCACCCGGGTGGTTGTGACAACCGAATCCACATCCACATACTCAACGGCAGCATGCTCGCCATCGCCGGAGGGACCAAAAATAACGGCTGGAATGCCAGCTTGCGCTAAAACAGCGGAATCGAGCCAGGCCCAATTTCCTTGAAATTCAGGGGTTCGCTTGATAGTTGATTCGAAAGCCCGTTGGACACTCTGAACGATGGGCTGGTCGGGGGAAATTTCATATGCCGGCCGGAAGAAAAATACTTCCAAATCGGCTTTGAACTGACTATCGCGGGATTGGATACCCCGCAGCAAGCCCTGAATTTCTTCGGTAACCATCTGGCGGTCTTCACCGGGCAGGTTGCGTCTTTCCAGTTCGACTTTGCAGTAATCCGGGTAGGTGCTCAGCTCGGTTCCGCCTGTGATCAAAGAGGCGTGAATGGACGGCGATCCCAGCAATGGATGTGTCCGGCGAATCAGGTTTGTTTTTGCGTACTGTTCAATAGCCGTCAGCAAATGGCCGGCTTTGACAATGGCATCTATTCCCCGGTGCGGCAAACTGCCGTGAGCGGCCTGACCGAAAATTTCAATTCGAATCCAGGCAAAACCCTTATGAGCGATTACGATTTGCAGGTCCGTCGGTTCGCAGAGTATCGCTGCATCGGCACCATATTCGCTGACAACGGTCTCGGTTCCGATGCTGGCATACTCCTCATCGGCCACCAGCGCCAGAATCACATCGCCTTTTAGTTTGATGCCGGATTCGATCAGAGTTTGAAGCGCAATGATTTGCGCTGCCACACCGGCCTTCATATCCAGGGCTCCCCGGCCGTAGAGTTTGCCATCTTTCAGGCGGGCATCAAAGGGATCATCGGTCATATTGTCAACACTGACGGTATCTGTATGCCCGTTGAGCATTAAGTCTGGCCCACCGCCGGTTCCCGCCAAAATGCCAATGAGATTAACTCTATCTTTTTCAATGCTCTGATAGCGGACGGTTAATCCCAGCTTTTTAAGATAGCCCCCGATATAACGACAAATCTCTGCTTCACCGACACCTTTAGCGGAGAGCGAGGGATTTACCGAGTTGATCTTTATCAGCGCCTGCATCAGGCTGACCAGGGCTTTGCGATTGATCTGGGAAACTGGCATCAATTGATCCTTATGATCACCTCTGGCCGCCGCTATTGTTTAACAACCGGTTTGATCTGGAGTGAGACGGTTTTTTTGCCGTTTTCAGTTTCCTGAGTCCCCGCATTTTTAAAACCGTATCGGCGGTGAAATTGTCGCGAGATTTCATTTGGCGGTCGTAGATTATACTCACAAGCCATCTGGGGGATATGCCGTTGCACAGCAAAATCTTCGAGATTCCGGTACAGGGCGGAAGCGATACTTTTGCGACGAGCCTCAGCCGCAATGACGATGCGGTCGATATATACAAAATTGGGGTAGCGCTTTTTAAACCACAAAAAATTGAGACTGCCATAGTCGGCCCGGGGTTCAAAAGCAATTAAAAATCCCGCGAGTTGGTCATTTAATTCGGCCACCCGGAAATAGATTGCCTGGTTGTAAAGATGCTGCATGTCACGCATCGAAATCGATCCGACATGGGGCAGATTGGATTGATTTAATACCAGCAACTGAGCGAGTTCGTCCGGTCGGACATTGCGAATGGTTAAAGCTTTCATCGTTATTAGGATCTATTCAACCCCTGATACGGCGACAAATTGAGCTTCGGCAGCACCCGCCCGTATTTCTTTGGCAACTGTATATTCCGGCGAATGATAAAATTCCTCTGCCCGGGCAAGATCGGGAAACACCACCACCACCATGCGCCATTTTTCTTCCGGACCTTCGAAAGTGACGGTCTCACCACCGCGAACAATAAAGCGGCCCCCATATTTGGCGATGATGTCCGGGGTCAGCTTTATATATTCATTATACTTGTCCCAGTCGGTCACGTTCACTCTGGCAATCATGTATGCAGCCATCGGGTAATCCTCCTCTTAGATCGATGTCTTTGGGGCTTCGGATCTGACTTGGATTTTCATGATACACAAAGGTTCGATGAAGGGGGAAGGGGAGCGCCTATCCGGCGCGGTAAAACCGTAACTGTTTTACCGCGCCAAACAGGGACGGTTTGTGCCTCTGGCGCAACCCAGGGCAACGAAAAAATGTCAAGCCGGAAGGTTTATTTGGCCTTGCCGATTCTGAACATCTTCGTGCCGCATGTTGGACAAACACCCTGGGTCGCAGGCCTTCCATTTTTCATTGTGATTTCCTTAGGGTCTTTCATTTCTCGTTTGGCTTTACACTTAACGCAATAAGCTTCCATGGTTTTACCTCCTCCAAATTATTTAAATGACGGCTTGAATGGGTTAACGGCAAATTTAATACGACTGGCCCACGCCTTTTTGCAACAATCAATCTCAGCATACAGACGGGGCCTGTGATTCTGAATTTTATACTAAAAACATAAAATTTAGCAACATTATAAAACAAACAGCGTATCGATTTTCCAAATTCAGATTATAGCGGCCAAACTATAATGCCCCCATTTAATGATAATCGGCAGTGATCCTTTATATTTATAATTCTGTATACGTGCAGGTATAATTTATCGTACACCAAATCGGCAGTACCATGGAAATACCGGCCATCTGAGTTTTTGCCAAAAACAAACCGGCTGGTGCTGCTGAAAAATTAAAAAGACCTAAAGAGGTGATTAAACACAGATTTTAAAATCCAGATGAAACAATGGGCGCTCCGCGAACTGGCTTTCGACCGGGGGTGAAATGAAATTCCCATTTGGTACCTATTTTGCAGTTGCATCCATTGCCGCCAATCAATTCGTTTTCTGACCTTTTGGATCGAGCCGATAGACGGGGGGCGTTTTAAGGCTGTGGGTCCACAAGTCCAGACGGATCGAAATCGGAGGTGGTAAGAAGGAGATCGATCATGCGGCGATCTTTTCCCGCTTTGGTGGCGGTTCCGGTGGCTCTATGTATATATGCAATGACGGCATGGGGGCAACAGTCACCGGAAACCGTCACCATTACAAAAGAATTTGAATTCAATGATGCATCCAAGGTCACCGGCAGCGATTGGCAAACGCCGGTGGCCACCTATAATGATGCCATCTATTACGTTTATGTCAACCGGCAGTTAAAGACGCTGATTGTTAAAAAGTCAGCGGATGGAATGATCACCAAACGCGTTATCTTTGAAGAGACCGATCCGGCGGCCTGGTACAATGGTTCGTCTGTGGGTATAGATCGCAACGGGTACATCCATGTCGCCGGTAACATGCATCATTCTCCGTTTAATCATCCCAAAACAGGCAATCCTTATTACGAATACGCCTGGCAGTATGTCGTATCCGATAAACCGGAAGATATCTCTTCTTTTTCCTTTGTCGGTAGCGAGAAGGCTCGCGCCATCCCCGGAGACTGGATAACCTATCCTTCGTTTGCGCGGGACTTAAACGGTGTTCTGTATGTTACGTTTCGCCATCGCATAAAATTTGGTACCGGATGGTCGCCCGGCATTTTGGCCGCCGCCATCGCCCGCTATGATGCCGACGCCAGAACCTGGGTCATGCTGGGCGGTACGGATTATGCCCATGCCGCCAAAACGTTTTTCTGGAACAATTCCGGGGCAGACGGCACCGCCTACCAACCCTACCGGCAGCGCATCTTTTTTGACCGCAACAATCGCATGCACATTACCTGGGTCGTGGATGACGGCAATGGATCATCCGGCTATCATACCCACGTCCTTTATGCCTCATCCGATGACGGCGGCGATACCTTTAAGCGTGCGAACGGATCGTTGTATGAAACCTTGCCGATTACGCTTGCCAGCGCAGATGTCGTTGCCGGGCCTGACTGGACGGGTAGCGTCGGCAACCTATGGTACACAAGTTATGTGGGGGCGACTTCAGAAGGGAATCCGGCGGTATCCTTTGCTGATAACAGCAATGACACGGCCTGGTGGTCGAAGTGGCGCCCGGAAATGGGTTGGTCGGCCCCGTTGAAATTACCCTTTGACGCTATCCCCGCCAGAATTCTGACAGATGCAAACGGCGTCATCACAGCCGTCGACGGGCATAACACACTGCACCGCAGCTATAACAATGGTGTCAGCTGGCAGCCCTACGGTGTTGAGACGCTGGGTATTCATTCAACCAACTTTGACTATCCTTACCTTGCAGAAACTGGAATCCTGCGATTCCAAACCTATTCCACCACAACCGGCAAGGTTAAAGTCTGGACCGTTGGATTTGCAGCCAATCAAACCGACGCCGACAAAGATTCCGTCCCTGCCCAAAAATTAAGCTCCCGATCTGCGAAAGCCACTGAATAAATATGCCGATAAATCAGGGCTGGTTCTGAAAACGGGTTAATGCGCTAAAGTCCGGCACTTCTTTTTTTCAGATATTCCTTGCCGTAATCAATTTTTAATTCCAGCCACATGATCAGGTGGTCCGACATTTGCCGTCGCCGCCAGTGATTGCGGTAGTAAAAACGTCGCTGCTTTTCGCTGCGCTTTTTTCCGCTGGTGTCATAAGTGAGCGGATTGTCTGGGTCATCGGTATCCTTGCCGGCCAACATGGCGGTAACATAGGCCTCGTAATCGTCATCGCGGTAGACCAGATCAAAATAGTCAAACACGCCGCCGCGACCGGTGGGCGCCAGGTTATTTTGACGCACTTTGAGGGCGATTTGATCATAAAAGCGGCGTTTTTTACCGACTTAAAAATAAAAAAAAAGCCGGGTTACCTGATCGCGGTAACCCGGCTAATTGGCTCTGTTAGATGAGGGACCTTGTCCCGATGTCACTGCCAGTTTATATTTATCTTAAATAGTCTCTTGCCATTAAAAATGACTCAAACGTGACGATGATCTGTCGGTGTCAATGACCCCTGTCGCTGCGCTTCCAATTGAATTTTGCCTTTGAAATATAGGACTTTTTCGTTTTTTCAATATTGCAGCTTTTGTATTTCTTATCCTTTTTGTGTGACTTCAACCAGGATAAAAAGAACTTTTTGAACCATTTTTTGCTATGCCACTTTTTAGCCTGGATGCGAACAACATCATCACCCATAATGGCGGTTCCGTCAGAGGTTGCACCGGTTAGGTTCAATACGCGGCACTCTCCGTGATTGGCCGAGCCAATAGCTTCGACGATATCCTTCTTTTTAAATTTAAGGACCAGATCCAAATAGCCGTCGCGACCCTTGCGGGTGCAGTCTGTGCAATCGCCCTGCATGGTGTCGGTGTCGTAAGGGGTGGCCACATCTCTCAACTTCCAGCGCAGCGGACTGATACCTTCTATCTGAACGGTGCTCGGATCAACTGACATTACGTCAAATTCCTCACTGCCCAGGATGGCAACCTTCACGACCCCTCTGCTCCTGACATTTAAACGATTGGGACAGTTTCTCGGCTTGATATCGACGGCAATCTCGATTTCTAATTCTGATTCTAATTCTGAGGTCTTTGAAGACGCTGCCGAGCAGGGCAGCGTGGCGACCGAATAAATTTTACCCAGCATGGGGATCGAGCCTCTGAGCACCGGTAGATCCGGATTGACGTCATAGATGTCGATCTGTTGTTTGCCGCCAACAAACAGCAGGCTTCCATCGGCTGAAAACGCAACCGTCGAGGTGGAATTGTAGTCTGTTCGAGCGAGCCCGAAATTATCGCTTAAAACAGCTGGCGGTGTGGCCTCGAGGTCGATCCACATTAGGCCTTCTGAGGTTTCCACTACCGCCCGGGTACCGTCACAGCTGATATCCACCGATTCAGGGTGACCCGATGTCTCGATTACAACAGGCTCAATAAGCCCACTGAGCGACCCCACCGTAATATAGTTTAAATTGGGTGTACCCGTTGCCAGGAAGGTGTCATCGTCATACTGGGACAGACTAATGCCATGGTGAACCAAGGAGCGGTCAGGTGAATGAGGAATTGCTGGTGTTGGAATTGAATTTACCAGCTCCGGTATATCTTGGGATAAATCCACCGCCGCAAAAAAATCCGTTCGATACATCGGCTGTACTGCGAGAGTGCCACTCGAGTTAATATGCACATCCTGGGGCGAGCCGCCTATAAAATCGGTAGGCTCCCAGGGCCCTCCGGTTCCGACGATGACGAAAGGATCCAGCGTAAACTTGGAGACAAGTCCGTTGGCACTGCCGGTAGCGATGGCGAAACTGTTGTCCGGCGCAATGTCGAGCTCCTGAACGCACCGCACTCCTGAATCGATCTGATCTACCTCCACGGGCGGATTTGATACCAAATCAACAAGTGCTAGCGTGTCGGTACGACAGTTGCCGATAACTGCTCGGGTCCCATCGGAGGTGACATCAATACCTTCTGAATTTTTTTCACAACTGAACCAACCGACCACCGACATGCTTTCAGCACTCACGATACCACAGGCTGGGTTTCCTTCAACATCTCCATTAACATCGATAAAAATGGCCTCATGATTGGCCAGCGCTGCAAATGCCGGTGAGCATATTAGCTGCCAGCCGGCAATAGCCAAAGTCAATACCAGAATTCGCCCCAATCCCCCTGTTGGTCTTCTAAAAATTCTCATTGCCTGCCTCCTTTTTAAAAGATGAATATTAAAAAAATAACAATTTGTATGCATAGAATATTACTTTGTATTACATTTAAGCCAAAAAAAATAGCCCGATTGCCTGATGAAAGCATAAAGGCAACCCGGCTATCTGTGTTTGATTCAGACCCGTGGCTTTCCGTCCCCACCTCACGATGGGTTTGGCTTTTTCTCTAAAAAGTCTAAGCGAATTTCTCGAATTTTTAGCCACAATATTGCAAGATTTAGGCCTAAAATCCAGATTTTTAAAAACACAAATATTTTCATATGGTTGTCTAAAATGGTGAATTTTGGAGGCCCCAAATTATGACAAATTTTGTCACTAAAGCAGCCAAAATTGGAATAAAAAGTGATGTTTGCCTTTGAGAAACCGCTTTTGATGAGTTCAAATTCTCGCCAGTTGTGCAGCTGGTAAAAATCAGATAGCAACTTCTTTTCCATACCCCAAATATCTGGCAATTTGTTTATCTATCTCATCATGCGCTCGACGCGATCCACCGTCAATGTCAGCGCACCCCAGTCCTGTTCGACCTTGCCGGTCAACAGATAGGGCCGCTGGCGGTCGATGATGTGGCAGAAGCGGCGGTAGGTTTGGGGGAAAAAGGTGGTCTCGACAATGCCGGTTTCATCTTCAAAGGTTAAAAACTCCATGGGATCCCCCTTTTTGGTGGAAACCACCTTGCCGGTAATCAGCCAGCCGGCCAGGGTGACGCGCCGGCCGATAAAGTGTGTCAGGTCGACGGCCTTGACGGTGCGACGCCCCTGCAGCCTATCGGCAAACAGTTCCATGGGGTGACGGTCACACAGAAATCCCAGCACGGAAAACTCACGCCGCAGCCGTTCACGCTCATCTTCGGCGGGCAGTGTCGGCCGTGAGCAGTCGGCGCCGGGGCCGGCGTCATCGAACAGGGACGGGGCGGGCGCTTTGGGGCGTTTTGACTTCAGCCAGCAGGCCAACTCCCACAGCAGCGCTGCGCGGTTGCCGCCGGGGTTGAAGGCATCGGTGGCGCCGCAGTTGATCAGCGAGCGGGCCTCGTCTTCCGCGGGGCGCACGCGCTCTAAAAAATCTCGCAGACTGCTGTAGGGCTGGCGGCGGCGCTGCGCGACGATGCGCGCCTGGGTGTCGGCGCTCAGGCCTTTGATCGACTGCAGCCCCACCCGCAGGGTGTCGGTCCGGCCGGTCCAGTGGACCTGACTTAAGTTGACATCCGGCGGCAGCACCGTCAGCCCCATACGCCGGGCCTCGGACACATAGGCAAAGGTGCCGTAAAAGCCGCCCTGGTTGCTGATCACTCCCGCCATAAATTCGGCTGGATGGTGGACCTTGAGATAGGCGGCCTGAAAGGATACGCGGGCATAAGAGGCGCTGTGGGGCTTGCAAAAGGAATAGCCGCTAAAGCTCATCATCATGTCCCAGATTTGAGCGGTTTTGTCGGCGGGCACGCCGCGCTGCTGCGCACCGCTATAGAAGCGCTGTTTAAAATCCCGCAGCTGGTGCTCGCGGTCCTTTTTGGTCAGCACTTTGCGCAACGTGTCGGCTTCGGCGTGCGAAAAACCGGCCAGAACCACCGCCGCGCGGGAAACATCTTCCTGATATACCATGATGCCAAAAGTTTCAGCGAGCACTTCGGCTAAAAAAGGATGAATCGGGTCCCAGCGGCCGCCGTGCAGGCGGCGGATGTATTCCTGGATAAATTCGTTGGCGGCCGGGCG
>CAZJHF010000159.1:0-8885 GCA_964545505.1 uncultured Desulfobacterales bacterium
TTCTTCCCGGGTACCCGGTACAACAGGGCCTTCTTCGGGAATTGCCGCCTCATACAGCCATTCGTTCGGTCTGCGGCTGTCAGCACCTGCACTAAAATTCGGACTCCAAAATGGTTCACCAATGAATACCAGCAACATTGTCAGCCAGAGGTAAAATGAGCGCCTGTGCGAGCGCCTGTATGGGCGGGTGTCGGTCGTCAGGATCATCACCTGTGTGTTCTAAATAACATTAGAGACGACGATTCGTAAGAAAAGGTTTGATGTCCGAATTTTTGTGAAAATAAAAACCCCGGTATCTAAAAGTGATGCGGGGCGTTTGCAACAGGCCATCTTCGATCCTTCCAGGCAAATGATTTCAGATCTATTTATGCGGGACCATGCATTGTTCAGGGCTCGGTAAGTCTTTTTAATATTTACCCACAAATCATATACGGAGTCAAGAATACAACGCCTCAATGAACTTGGGCGTACACGCCTTTCTACCAGATTTTTGCCGGCCGATCATACAGGTTTCACGCGCTAAAACCGGTTCCTTTAAAGCTTTCCAACCGGGCCTCGCGAACTCGCCAACGGCCGTTCGTTTTGCGCAATTCAAGATCGAGCCGGTACAAATCGGCGTTGTCGCCCACTGTTTCGATCCAGCCTTGGGGATCGTCATATAGGTTTTTTAGATCGGGAATAACGCGGTCCTTTTTAACGATCAGCAAATATATATCGCAGGACGCCCGATTATCTTCGGCCGAAAGCGTTACCGCAGGCTTGGGATATAAAATTTTAATCTGACCGTAGTGCCTCAATGCCGATCGGATGATGCGCTTGATTGCCGGACGCGTGTACGCGCCCGGTTGACTCACGATGTCTTCGGTGGCCAGCTCCATCAAGCCGCTGATATCATGGGCCTCGGCCAGCGCGGCGCCTTTTTGAACCAGCTCCCGTATGACGGCGGCATCATCCTCCTGCGAGCAGGCGAGCGCCACAACCAAGCAAACCCATCCGAGCATGACCCATCGCATCGATTTTCGGCCGCGGGTAAACCCTTTATTGGTATTGGCCCCGGCGGTATAATTTATTTTTTGGATCGCCATAGTCAATGCGGCTGTGGAACTTGTGACGAATATGGATATCAAACGCGAAGGCTTTTTACAACTCGGCCGTCTGAAACATCCATAAATTGCTGGCATTGGACAATGCGAGCGAAAAGCATCCGGCGATCGTAGACGGATGCCCCTGTTGCCTTAGGAAATGTGCAGGACCCATACAGCCAGTTAGGATGCCGATCGGATAACTGGCAAGCGCAACGCAAAAAAGGCTCCAAACGCCGATCAGCAGATTGGGTAAAATTTGGACAATCTCAGTTTCTGATTCCCAGATCTCCATGGGAATCCAAACGGAACATAATGTGTCATCCCTCACCAGCTATTGGCTCGGATATTTTTTTTGCGGAATCAGCCGTAGGCACATGGGATAGCGATAATATTCACCCTGATTGGCTTTGACTCCAGCAACGATGACCATAATGAGGCCGAACAGCATCAGACCGAAGATCAGAAAAATACCGATAACAATCAGGATTAAAATGGCTGATATCATCAAGTAGATAAAAAGCGAGATCTGGAAGTTAAGTGCTTCCTTGGCCTGATCGGCAACGAATTCGGATTCATTTTTCTTTAATTGCCAGACGACAAAAGGGCCGATAAAATTACCCAGCGGCACGATCATTGAACTAAACGTGCTGATATGGGCCCACATCCCCCAGTTATTCTCCTGATCTTCATTCAGCGTTGCGTTCTCCGGTGTGCGGGTGTGGTTTTGACGTTTGACCAGAACCACCAACCCCATAATCGAGCCAGCGAGAAAGCCGATAAAAATCAGCACGCCTCCCCAGATCATGTCCTTGATCATCTCCCATAATTCAAAGCGGCGGATCAGAAGATTGTCGTTGCCTGGAATTTCGCCTTCAACCGTAATCCCGTAGGAGCCGAGGGTGTCCAGCTTGACCTGAGCGATGGCCTGCAGAACCGTGCTGCCATTTTCTTCGGTATAGGGGATTTCAGGCGGCTGCAGGGCCAGTTCTTTTCCAGTGGCCAGATCCATCAAATAGATGTCAAAATCCCGGCCCAGGCGATTATTGGCCATATTAAATGCGCTATATGCAGCGGTTTGATAAAAAAAGGCATAGGTTCCGGGATTATCGATCTGAATATCGGTTTCGCCCGGCACCTGCAAGCGGGTTTCGGTGCTTAAATAGGCGTGCAGGGTGTTGAACAGCGTCATCCCGCCGGCAATCATCGGAACCAGGAAAAGCAATACCGCAACGGCATACCAGATTCGGCCGGGGCCGGTGCCGGTTGCCGTCGGCAATGGTTGGGCAACGGCGGCCGGTGATGGTTGAACCGCCGTTCCCCTTTGAGTTGACGGAACGGGAGCGGCCACATCCATCTGGGCTGTTTGTGCGGGCAGCGGCGGCGGTGGGGTCGCGCCACTGTTTTCTATCGGGCTGATGATGCAATCCGCACCAGCATCTTTGAAAGCACCATTGATTTTCAGGGCGGTTTGATGATCGACATTTTTCTTGATCACAATGCGCTTGCCCGAAAACAATTTATAAATCGTTTCTTCATCTGCTTTTAAAATCGTTGCCAGATTGGATTTGACTTCTTCCAGCTGCCAACCCGGTATAATGCGCCCTGAAAAGTCGACATTATATAGCATTCCAGACATAATCATTTCCTCGTTCAAGTTTTAAGGGGGGTATTCCGCAGCAATGACGCTGTCTGCCCCTAGTCTATCTTCGGCTAAATAAAGGAAATGGTTTAGATTTTTTTAAATTTTTGACCCGCTGATGGTGGTTGGATATGATGGCATCGATTTTTGCATTGATGCGACTTAAAGGAGGCCATTGGTTGGCTGTACGATTGCTGAAAGATAAGCGTTGTTTTATGTGGGGTGTTGAAAATCCCCACGGTCTGAAATTAACGGTGAAGCAGACCGGTGAAGAGCGGGTTGGCGTAGAATTCGATGCTGAAGACCGCTAGCGGGGCTGGTCCGATTATCTGCACGGCGGGGTTTTGACAGTCATATTTGATGAAATGATGGGCTGGCTGTCCCGTTATAGGAGACATGCTGCAATGACCGCCCGGCTGGAGGTGCACTATCGCAAACCCGTGCCGCCGGTTGTTATTCAGCGCTGTTTTACACAGGCAGGATGATGATTATCGATCACTGAATATCATCAACGCTATAGGTGCCCCATTGGCCGATTTTGACGATACCGTCTTCTTCCAATCCCTCCTGAATCGATTGAAAAACTGCATCAACAGCTTTGGCGGCGATCTTTTTAGGAAGATCATCCAGTTTTTCGGCCACTCTTTTGACCAATTCTGTCTTATTCATCTCTATTCCTTTTATTTTCTATATTGAGAAATAGCTTTGAGGCTGTCTATTATGGTTGAGGGCAAGGCGCGAGCTGGCTTAAAAACGGAGCGTACACGTCAGTACGCGAGTATTTTAAGCCAGCTCGGAACACAGCCATCAGCCATAAGAGGCGGTCTCAAAGTTATTTCTATTTCCAGCCAATGACCTGGTATCCCTTATCCCGCAAACATTGCTCAACGAAGCGGCGCTCAATTTCATCCGGGTCGCCTGATTTCCAGGCACCCCGCATCAATCCCCCTGCACCGCCGCCGGCGGCACCGGCTGCCAAACCGCGACCGGTGCGACCCCTGACAGCCCCGATCGCTCCGCCGATCGCTGCTCCGGTGGCGGCCCCCTTGCCTGTTGAAGCGGCCATATTCTTGCCGGCATCGGTTTCATGACCATGATCGGCCGCCAGCAGAATACAGTCATCAATATCGGCGATGGCTACAGATTCGCCTGCCGACTTGTAGGTGTAATTTGGATAAAGAACCGGGCGTTTTTTTGAACAGGCGGCCATCAGGACTATAATGGCGAACAGGCAGACGGTCATTGTCAAATATTTTTTCATATTAATGGCAGCTTTCAAACCTGCACGCGCTTTACAGCCCTAAAGGGCATGCAGTGTTAACATTAAAGGTTACATGATTTTATAGCATGTTAATGAATGAGAAGCTGAGACAGTATCTGCATCATAGCAACTTATGCATATTATAAAATCAAAAATAGTGGCGATCAAGACCATTGGATGAAAATCGCATTATCCGTTTCATGATCATTCCATGGGGCGCGCCCAAAATTCAGGTCAAGCATCTCGCCATTCCTCAGTATTACTGACGTTTGCGGGTCAAATGTTGTCGACATATTCCGGCAGTGCGGTTTATGCTTTCAGGATCATGTCTGGGGGTCGGCCTTTTCGTCCGATTCAGACCTCAAACTGTCGAGATCGGGATAACAGGCAGATGGATCATCACCGGAGGTAACGTCCGGTAAAGGGTAAAGCTGGCGTCGGCTTGAACCTTTATGTAATCTTTCATGCAGGAAGTATAATAGATAAGCGATGACGATTCCAAGGAAAATGAAAAAAGCAACGATTAAAAGGGACTCTACCAGGGTCGCCACGGCGGCGCCCCAATTTTCGCTCTTTACCATACGGTATACAACCGTAAAGATGAACACCAGCATGGCCGCAATAAACAAGGCTGCCTGCAAGGGTTTCATCCTACGTCCCTGTCGGCTGGAAAGCTGTCGCATCATTTTCGGCCCCCGGTTGCCTTTAGATCTTTATCCATTACCGGCTTATTTCGGCCGGTATGGCGCCCGTATGCATAACATATCAATATGTTATGCGTCTATTCCATCGGCCAAATGGGAATACCAGGTGGGATTTGGCCGTCTGTGTTATTCAAAGGTTAAGGTATCGACTATTTTTTCCAGTTGATGGAGGCCGGATTCGTCTTGATAGGTCAACGCCATCATTAAGGCATATCCTTTCATGATGGTCGCATACTGTCGTTGCCGGATGACAACACCCGGTCCCATGGTGATCTCGGTTTCCATGATGTCAAATGTTACCCCATCAATGGTCTTTTCATAGATCTCTTTCGGATAAGAGACTTTCATACGACTGAATTTCATCAATTTTTTCGCATGGTAATGGTAATCGCTTCCTCTTTTGATACCGGGTGCATGCTTTACCTTTTCGGCAATCAGCATGACTCCCGGATTGGTGTTAACTGCCGCTCCGGGTGGATGTTCATAAGCCGTTAACAAATTGATGCTTTGAAGATCTGCCGCTTTGATGGCGGCCTTCAAACTTTTATTCTCCCCGGCGACAATTTCACCGCCGCGTTTCATTATTTCCAGCCGGGATTCCAGATCCAGAACGTGCCAGGAATCCGGGATGCTGAGCATCAGATCAAAAAATGTATTGGTGTAGTTGCCGGTCTCAAAGGTTCCGAAATCAATCGCTTTTTTATCACTGCAACTGATCATCAAAACGCTGCAAACCAGCCATACGACCAGACCGAAATTGCGCACAGATTTCATTGGCCAGTGTCCCTCAACCGTTTGTTTTGTATTGAAAATGAAGGATAAGTTTTTGATACACACTCTAAGTATATCGGAAATCCATGCATGTCGCAATTTTTTCTGCTCGCTATGTGCATCAAAGCGGAACAATACGATTGCTGATGCGGGCACCAGTGCTTATGTTTTCCCATTCGGAATCATTCGGTAAAAGACCGGTTTCCTGCAGGCTCAACGGGCTAACCGGCAAAACCGGTCAACTGAAATTGGAGGTCATCATGGAAGTGTTAAACTGGCAAGAGTGTGAAGATGTTCAGATAAAAAAATTTCCCTATCGGGGCCAGCAACTCGATGTCAAAGGCATTAGCATTCGCTGGCTGTCAAAGCACGGTGATGACGGCAGCGGTTATCCTGAGTACGGCCTGCGGTTTTTTACGGCCCAACCCGGCGGTGAGATCCCCATCCATAATCATTTTTATCACCAGACCATGTACATCCTCAGCGGCCGCTTTGAATGCTATCAGTATGATCCTCAAACCGATGAAGTTGTCAAAAAATCGGTTTGCGGTGCCGGCGATGTGATCTATGTACCCAGCCTGGAGCCGCATGGCATGAAAAATATCAGCAACTCAGAGATCGCCACGTTTTTGTGCTGTATCTGCAATGTATATGACAACGAGGGTGCCTAGCGACCAGGCGTTTTTGCAAGTGGTAAAGTCCGGCCCAAACGATGCCCGCCTCCATCCATCAGCTGCGCGCCAAACAGGAACGTCTTAAAAACAACTCATCGGCAGTCAGCAAGAGCGCGGCGGCCGCTAGTGATTTGCCGGTAACAATCCGAAATTTCTTATTTTATTATACAACAACTGGGTTTCGAGCGGTTTTACCAAAAAATCATCACAGATAACTAAGATTTTCATAGGGACCCCCTAAGCGTTTATCAAAGCCGCGATACAACTAAAGTATCGGGAATTTATATAAAAACTTGAGAAAAAGAACATGTTCTGGGAGTGCAAATCAAATATGTCCCCTATTCAGATCGATTTGACGAACCGATCCCGTTCGGCGCTTTCGAAAATGGAAGTCGCATCTTATGGATCAGGTAGAATTCTGTAAAACCATACCCGTTCGGCTGGGCAGATAAATGCTTAAAAAATGGGTCTTTGCCCGGGTGCCTTTTTGCGGTTGGGTTAAGTGCTCCTGGCCGATTTCCAGACGGCCGTGACCGCCGTATCGGGGATCGTCGCTGGAAAGCAGCATGCGATAGGCGCCTGGCGGGGCTTCAATGCGGTAGTCAGGGTAGGACTGTTGAGGGTGAAAATTAAAAGCAAACAAGAGGTCGGCGCGCTTAAATATGATAATCTTGTCGTCGTCGTATTCATACAGCAGGCGCAGGTTGTCGCTGTCCAGTAGATGGTGGGATGTGGCCATCTGGATCATATCGCGGTCAAAACACGCCAGAAATTGGTATTTTAAATTCGGATCGTCAACCAGGTGCCATTGACGGCGGGCGTAATGATACGACCAGTTGTTGCCTTCCCGGGGAAAATCGATCCATTCCGGATGCCCGAATTCATTACCCATGAAATTTAAATAACCATTGCCGGCGGTTGTCAGGGTGATCAAACAGATCATTTTTTGCAGCGCCAGGCCGCGGTTGACTTTCAAATTTTCAAAATCGACATGCATCTGGTCGTACATATCGGCGCCGATCAAACGGAAAATGAGGGATTGATCCCCCACCAGTGCCTGGTCGTGAGATTCGGCATAGCTGATGGTTTTTTCATCGCGGCGCCGATTGGTGAGCTCGTGCCACAAGTTCCCAAGCGGCCAATCCTCGTCAGACACTTCCTTGATCAATTTAATCCACAGATCTGGTACGCCCATGGCAAACCGAAAGTCAAATCCAAAGCCGCCGTTATCAGCCGCAGCAGCCAGGCCCGGCATCCCGCTGACATCCTCGGCAATTGAGATGGCATCCGGGCGGACCGCGTGGATGACTTCATTGGCCAGCGCCAGATAAACCAGTCCATCTTCATCTACCTGATCATTGAAATAATCACCGTAGGATGTAAAAGCCTTACTCAGGCCGTGGTGCAGATACAGCATGCTGGTGATCCCATCGAAGCGAAATCCATCCAGCTGGTATTCATCCAGCCAGAAGCGACAGTTGGACAGCAAAAAGTGCAGTACCTGGTACTTGCCGTAATCAAAGCATCGCGAGTCCCACAGCTCGTGACGCCCCCGCGAACCCTCATGAAAATACTGATACAGGGTGCCGTCAAAGCGGCTGAGGCCTTCCACTTCGTTTGAGACGGAATGGGAGTGAATCAGATCCATAATAACGGCCAGTCCGGACCCATGGGCCGCATCGATGAGGGTCTTGAAGTCCTCCGGAGTCCCGAACCGCGAAGATGCCGCAAAGAAACTGGACACTTGATAGCCGAACGAGCCGTAATAGGGGTGCTCCGGAATGGCCATGATTTGAAGAGTGTTGTATCCGGAGGCGGCCACCCGGGGCAGGATATGCTCGCAAAATTCTAAATACGATCCAATTTTGCCCTCTTCCTGGGCCATGCCGATATGAACTTCATAAATCAGGGGCGCATCAAACGTGCGTTTGAAATTGTTGTACTGCCACTGATAGGGTGATTGCAGCCGCCAGACCTGGGCGTTGAAAATAAGCGATCGGGGGTCCTGGACCACGCGTCGGGCATAAGCGGGAATGCGATCCCCCTGGCCTCCGGGCCAGTGGACACGCAGGCGATACAGGGCAGCGTGCTGAAGCTTTTCGGCCGGAAGCTGGATTTCCCAGACCCCTTCCGGGCAGGGCTTGAGGGCAAAGTCTTCTTTTTCCTGCCAGCCGGACATATCGCCGATCAAAAACACGGCAGAGGCGTTGGGTGCCCATTCGCGAAGAACCCATTGATCATTCTCAAAATGCAGACCGAAATATTCGTGCCCGGAAGCAAAGTCCGCCAGAGATGTGAGACCCCGGGTTAGCCGTTGCCGGGTTTGGGCAATTTTCTTCAGGCGCCGGAAAATGATGTCCCGATAGGGTTCCAGGTACGGGTCGCTATTCAACAGACGTTGCAGCGCCGCGTTGATCTGATCGTGCTGGATCTCTGGTTGATGTGAGGTCATAAGTTCTACAGTGCAGGCAGATTCTCCCGCCATCGCTTTGGCTTCCGCTGCTGTTAAAAGTCTAGTGCGGTAGGTAAGCCTGCTAATGCTTTTACGTTTCCGGATTGAAACTTGCTTTGCAAGCATCCGGGTTGGGCATGTTATCAACAATCAGCGGGCGTTCGAGCATCCGTTCGTAAAGCGCAATATATTCGCGTGCCGTACGTGCGTGGGTGAAGGTTTCGACACTTTCTTTCATAATGCGCCGGATTTGTTGATTTTTGATGGTTTTCGGCAGGTTATAAAAATTCATGGCCTGC
>CAZJHF010000160.1:0-8846 GCA_964545505.1 uncultured Desulfobacterales bacterium
TGTCCACCAATAACAAGGCCAAACCCTTTGACAACAAGCTTGTGCGCCAGGCCATTGCCCATGCCATTGACCGTCAGACCGTCATTGACCTGGTCATGGCCGGTTACGGCACGGTCATCGGATCCCACTGGCCACCCGTTACCCCCTACTACAAGGACATGACCGCCAGATTTCCCTACGATCCACAAAAAGCCAAGGCGTTGCTGACCGAGGCCGGTTACCCCGATGGCTTTTCGGCAACCATTAAACTGCCGGCCATTTACCCCTATTCCCAGCGGGCCGGTGAGGTGATTGCCGATATGCTCGGCCAAATCGGCATCAAGCTTAAAATCGAAATCGTCGAATGGGGCTTCTGGTTGGACCGCATTTTCAAGCAAAAGGAGTTTGAACTGACGATGATCGGCCACGCCGAAGCCTGGGATATCGGCATATACGCCAACCCGGACTATTATTTCCAGTTCGATTCTCAGGAGTTCCGCGACGCTTATGCCAAAGCGCTCAAAGCGCCCAATGAAGCTGAAAAAGCCAAATGGTTCGGCCGTTGCCAGGAAATCGTGGCCGAGGAGGCCGTCAATGGTTTTCTGTTTCTTTCACCGGCACTTTCGGCAATGAAAGTTGAATTGATGAACTGGTGGGAAAATTATCCTACCATCGCACTGGATTGTACCGGAGTATGGTGGAAGCGGTAATCGAAACTTCATTGGAAAGCGGGGTTTATATTTAGCATCTCCACTTTTTACAAGCGCTTGTATTTTACCACGAAGTTCACGAAGCAAAGAATTTTAATTATTTTTTTTCTTCGTGCATCTTCGTGTTCTTTGTGGTGAATACCAAAATGAAAATACATCAATAATAGAAAGCGCCTCCCTGAATTAAACTCATGATCCGCTATTTGATCAAAAAGCTGGTAATCCTGCTGATTCTGCTCTGCTTTGTCTCCATCACGGTGTTTGCGGTTCTTTTTGTCCTACCCGGCGACCCGGCACAGATTATCCTTGGAATCAATGCAACCCCCGAGTCACTGGCGAATTTACGCGCCGAACTGGGTCTGGATAAATCATTCATGGGCCAGTACGCCAGCTGGATCGGAAACCTGCTGATGGGTCGCAGCCATCAGTCCATCCATTACAAGATGCCCGTTTTCGAGTTAATTCGCGATAGTCTAACAGTGACCGGTCCACTCGCACTGATGGCCATACTGTTCGCCCTGGTCATCTCGCTGCCATCTGGCATCTACGCCGCCCGGCATCAAAATCAATCCGGTGATGTTGTGGTCATGTTTTGCACCCAGCTGGGGCTGGCCACCCCGGAATTCTGGTTCGGGATCCTGCTGACCCTGCTGTTTTCGGTTCAGCTGGGCTGGTTTTCGGCAGGCGGATTCCCGGGCTGGAGTGTGGATTTCTGGGGTTCATTCAAAGCACTGCTGTTACCGGCTTTTGCCCTGGGTGTTATCCGGGCCTCCATTCTCACAAGACTGACGCGCTCTTCCATGCTAGAAGTTTTACGTGAGGATTACGTGCGCACGGCGCGTGCCAAGGGGCTTAAAGAACGGACAGTGGTTTATGGGCATGCCCTGCGCAACGCGCTCGTTCCTGTCCTGACCATCATGGGGCTCCAGTTGGGTCAGCTGCTCGCAGGGGCGATTATTATCGAAAACGTCTACTTTCTGCCCGGACTGGGAAGACTCGTGTTCAACGCCATTGGCCAGCGGGATTTGCCGGTGGTGCGAGATATTGTTTTGTTTATGGCAGCTGCGGTTGTCATCATTAATTTTATTATCGATATGGCCTATGCCGTAATCGATCCGAGAATACAGCTGGAATAAGCAATTTCAGAAGAGAATCAAGACGTGGCATCTGGCGATTACCTTAATTCACCTCAAAAGCACGAAAATATAATAGCACGAAAATATAATAAATTTCGTGTTTCCAATCTTTCGTGTTTTCGTGATTGAATTTATCTTTTTAATTCAAATGAAACGTTTCTTCAGAAATAAAAATTTCACAGTCGGATTTATTCTATCGTCGATCGTGGTCATCGCGGCTGCTGTCAGTCTGATCTGGACACCTTTTGATGCCAACCGCATGAATGCCAAATTGCGGCTGCAGGGGCCATCCTGGCAGCACCCGCTGGGAACCGATCAGTATGGCCGGGACACACTTTCGCGCGTGATGGTGGGGGCGGTGAATTCAATCATTGTCGGGCTGATGACGGTGGCAATCGGATTGAGCGCCGGCGTTATACTGGGGCTGACATCAGCCTATTACAGAAAATGGGTCGATGAGACCATTATGCGCTTATCAGATTTTTTATTTGGATTTCCGGCGGTTTTAACCGCTATCTTGATCACTTCGATTCTGGGACCCTCCATGACCAACGCCATGCTGGCCATCGGCATCTTTTATATCCCGGTCTTCGCCCGTTTGACCCGGGCGGTGGCCATGGTCATCTGGGAACGTGAATTTATCGTGGCCGCCCGGGCGGGCGGCATCAGTGAATGGTCGATCGCCTGGCGTCATGTGTTGCCCAATATTCTATCACCGTTGCTTATCCAGGGCACGATTCAATTTGCCGTGGCCATTTTAGCCGAGGCCGGGCTCAGCTATCTTGGATTGGGGACCCAGCCCCCGCATGCTTCCTGGGGAAGAATGTTGAATGAAGCACAGACCTATATGTCACTATCGCCGTGGATGGCCGTCTTTCCCGGACTGGCCATCGCCTGGGCGGTACTGGGGTTTAATCTGTTGGGAGACGGTCTCAGGGATACGCTGGATCCCAAGATGATAAGAATGCGATAGCTCAATGCTTAGCGAATTTTACGAATGCGGTGGCTGCATGACTCATCAGCGACTGCATCGCGCAAACTCATGCATAAGGGTTCGTAACGAAAGAACAGAGGTCAAATGTTAATAATGGATAAGGGTTAAAATCAGCATCACGCAGTTCATCCGTATCGAGTTTACTGCTTTTCTTTCATAACGATCCCTAATGCATTCAAATCCCGCCATAGGCGGGACTGATAATTCATCCCGCTTTGATCAAAGGTTGAAGGTCATCGCAAATATCGAAATAGAAAACATCAACTTCTGAGGTTTGACATTCCTTGTTCAATGTTTGAAATTGGAAAGAATAGCGTACAAAAAAATGATTAATGCTGAAACAATAGAAGCAGTTTTAAACCAAATTGATCCGGATGAACTCATCGCACTTACCTCTGAGCTCGTAAGGATAAACTCGGTGTGGGATCCGGTGGCCGGTACCAGTGAGCAGGCCGTGGGTGAAAAGATCGCCAGCTGGGCCCAGGCGCAGGGTTTTGATGTTCAAATCGACCCGGTGACCCCCAACAGGCCCAATATCATCATCGGTGGGTTGCGCGGGTCGGGTGAACGCACCCTCATGTTTGAGGGCCACATCGATGTGGTTACACCGGGCGATGTCTCGGCCTGGCAATATGACCCTTTTGGTGCCGAAATTGTGGGTCGCCGGATGTATGGCCGTGGCGCCAACGATACCAAGGGCAACCTGGCGGCAATGCTAATCGCAATGAAAGCGCTGAAAAAATCGGCAATTGAACTGTCCGGTTCGGTGGTGGGCGGCGTTTTGTGCGATGAAGAAGACCAGATGATCGGGGTGACCGATTTCATCAATAAGGGGCATGCCGACAAGATCACCGCAGCCGTGATCTGTGAGCCCCAGGACGGCCTGATCTGTACCTCTCAGAAAGGGGCGGTTCGCGCAAGCTATCGGATCACCGGCCGCATGAGTCACGGTGCCATGCCATTATCCGGTCTGAACTGTGCACCGGCCATCGCCCGGCTCATTGAGGGCCTGCACCGGCTGGAAAAAAAAGCAATCGACGCAGTCGGATGCGATCCGCATTTAGGCTGGCCCAGTTTCACACCCACGGTTATTCAGGCGCCATCTGCCGGGACACCGCAACTCAATGTCATGCCCGGGGAGGCCAGAGTGTTGGTGGATGTGCGCACCACGCCTACGCAAAAACATCAAGAACTGATTACAGATCTGAAAAAACTGGCCCAACATGTCGCCTGGAACGTTCGGGAACATTACAACCAGTACAACGACCTGCTGGGCTTGCAACGGAGCCACGAATTGGCTGTGCAGGCTGATATTTTAACCGACAGGCCCTGTACCTTGACCGATGTGACCGACCCCATCGTTCAGGCAGCCGCCTGGGCCACCCGGACGGTGAGCGGCAAACCGCCGGTTTACGCGGGGGTGCCCGGTGCAACTGACGGAACCTTTTTGTGGTCAATGAAAAACATACCGATTGTCACCATGGGTGCGGGCGACCGTCACGTCCCCCATCAAATCGACGAATGGGTCGACCTGGAACAACTCGTTGAAACAGCTAAAATATATACGTTGACTGCTTTGTATTATTTATGGCCGACAGATATCCATTGAATATTTTCGATTGAATATTGAATATTTAAGGTATTCTTTCGATTCTAAAAAAGACGGAGTGAAGCGACATCCACAAATATTCAATTTGCAATCTTCAATTTTCAATTCCGGCTCTTCCGGAACAGGCATTTTCTTTTAAATGAGCACTAAACTGCTTGAAATACAAGACCTCTCCGTACACTTCAACCTGCCCGAGGGTACTGCACGGGCGGTGGACAACATCAGTTTTGATCTGGCCGCCGGTGAAACGCTGGGACTGGTAGGGGAATCCGGATGCGGCAAAAGTGTTAGCGCTTTAAGCATTCTGGGCCTGGTGCCGTCTCCGCCAGGCCGGATCGAAGCCGGCCGTATTGTGTTTGAAAACCAGGATTTGCGGCGTCTGGATGCCGAAGGATTGCGCCGAATTCGGGGCCGGGACATCTCAATGATTTTTCAGGAACCCATGACCGCCTTAAATCCGGTGATGCCCATCGGACAGCAGGTGGCCGAACCCTTGAGGGTTCATAAAGCACTTTCTAAATCAGCGGCTTTAGCAGAAGCGGCTGCATGGCTGGATCATGTTAAAATCCCGGCGGCCCGCAAAAGGCTTGACGATTACCCCCACCAGCTTTCCGGCGGTATGCGTCAGCGCGTCATGATCGCCATGGCCATGGTGTGCCGGCCCAAATTGCTGATCGCCGATGAGCCGACCACCGCTCTGGATGTGACCATCCAGGCCCAGATTCTGTCACTGATGCTGAGTCTTAAATCAGAATTGAACATGTCTGTGTTATTAATTACCCATGACCTGGGCGTCGTGGCCCAGATGGCCTCACGGGTCGTGGTCATGTATGCGGGCCAGATCGTTGAGGAAGGCCGCATGGCAGATATATTTGATCAGCCTTTTCATCCCTACACCCAGGGCCTTCTCAAATCCATGCCACGCCTCGGAGATCGCCGAGGCGGGCGTACTCCGCGGCTCAATGAAATACCCGGAACAGTTCCGGCCCTGATTGAAACCGTAGTCGGGTGCCGGTTTGCCGACCGCTGCCCGCATAGGTTTGACGTCTGCCGCCAACAACAGCCCGACCAGTTTAATATAGGTAACGGCCAACAGGCGCGTTGCTGGCTCAAGCACCACCCGGATCGGAGGAAACCCAGTGCCTGAAGCGCCCCTGTTAAAAGTTGACAACCTGGTCAAAGAATTTCCGTTGGGTGGTGGACTATTTGCCAAGTCCCAGGCCCGGGTGCGGGCCGTTGACGGTGTATCCTTTGCGCTGTCACGCGGTGAAACCTTTGGGCTGGTGGGGGAATCCGGTTGTGGCAAAACAACGCTCGGGCACCTGATTCTGCGGCTAATCGAGCCCACCCACGGGGAGGTCGAATTTGACGGTCAGTCCATCCACGCATTAGGAAATAAAGAGATGCGTTTGTTGCGGCGCCGCATGCAGATTATTTTCCAGGACCCTTACGCCAGCCTGGACCCCCGCATGAAAGTGGACGCCATCGTCACCGAACCGTTGCGCGCCATACAAAATCTCAACAAAAACGAACGCCAAAAGGCTGCCACCGAACTGATCGCAAAAGTCGGTTTGCGGGCATCCGATCTGGACAAGTATCCGCATGAATTTTCAGGCGGACAACGACAGCGCATCAGTATTGCACGGGCGCTATGCGTGCGTCCGGATCTGATTGTCGCCGATGAGCCGGTCAGCGCCCTGGACGTCTCCATTCAGGCCCAGGTTATCAATCTGTTAGCGGATCTTAAAAAAGAGTTTCAACTGTCCTATGTTTTTATTTCCCATGATTTGAGTGTGGTCGAACACATCAGTGACCGCATTGCCGTTATGTATCTTGGCACGATTGTTGAGCTGGCACCGGCTGAACGTTTCAGCATTGCCCCGCGCCATCCGTATACGGCAGCGCTGCTAAAAGCCGTGCCCATGCCGGACCCGCACCGTCAAACCAAGCCGTTTCCCATGGAAGGTGATGTGCCCAGTCCGATCGATCCGCCACCGGGTTGCAGCTTTCATCCCCGGTGCCCGTATGCGTTTGAGCGTTGCCACAGCAAGCGGCCGTCGCTGGTAGAGGCCGAAAAGCAACATTTAGTGGCCTGCTGGCTAAATGGCGGTCAAGGCCTTCGAATTGAATAGTGAATATTGAAAATTGAATATTATTTAAACATGAGCGTAAGGGCCGCTGAAAAAGGATCTGAGCGTTCGTTAAGTCCGGTCGTAAAAAATTGAAAATTAAAAAAGACAGAATTCCTTAAATATTCAATCCATCCGGGAGAGAAGATATGAAAATTGCAATTGTGGGTGCCGGCGCTATGGGCAGCCTGTTCGGCGCGCTCCTGGCTGAAGGTGGCCATGTGGTCTGGCTTTACGATGTCTGGCAGGAGCACATTGATGCGGTCAACCAGAATGGGGTCACCATCGCGTTTGAAGGCAAAACCCGCAGTATCAGACTGAATGCCGTCGCCGAGGCGCAGCAGATCGGGGAATCCGAGCTGGTTATAATTTTTGTAAAGTCAACCCAAACCCAGGCTGCTGCTGAAACTGCTGCACTGCTGACAGGACCAAAAGGCTGGGTGATGACGCTGCAAAACGGCATGGGCAACGCCGAAACCATCGCACAGCATATCGGGCCCGAACGGATCATCGTGGGCACAACGGCTCATGGCGCCACTATGCTAAAAGCCGGTTCTATCCGACACGCCGGCGTCGGCCCGACAACTGCCGGTATGTGGGCGGGCGCTGATAAGGAATTTCAAATTGCGCGGCACGTGGCCGATCAATTTACACAGGCCGGCATCGATTTCAATGCAGTAAAGGATGTGCGGCCTGTCATCTGGGCTAAATTGCTCGTCAATGTCGGCATTAACGCCATCACGGCCTTGACCGGCATTAAGAACGGTCAGATCCTGGATCTAGATTTAACGCAAGAACTCAGTCGCGCAGCCGTCGAAGAAGCCGCTCGTGTGGCCCAGGCCCAGGATATCGAAATACGCGAAGATGCAGCCGCTCATGTCTTTCAGGTGGCGGCCGCCACTGCGGCCAACCGCTCCTCCATGGGGCAGGATGTGGATCATCGCCGCCCGACGGAAATTAAGGCTATAAATGGTTTTGTGGTCAGCGAAGCCGAACGCCTGGGAATCGATGCCCCGGTCAATCGGACGCTAACAGCGTTGGTGCAGACGATGGAGGAACATTATCTTGACTGAGGTTTCAGGTGTCAGTGTTCAGGTGTCAGGAAATGATGACATCGGGCGGAATTTGTCCGCTTTTACGTCATCAGTTTCACCATCCTGGCACCTGACACCCGACACCTGAAACCTAAAATCCGATGAATCTATAAAGAAGAAGGGGAAAGCAAAGAATGAGCACTAAGAAAACAAGCATATTAGACATCCAGCAGGCTAAGACCGAGGGTCGCAAATTGGTGATGCTCACCGCCTATGATTACCCGATGGGTTTGCTGGCCGATCAGGCCGAAATCGACATGGTACTGGTGGGCGATTCGCTGGGCATGGTCGTCATGGGGTTAGACGGAACCGTTGAAGTGACCATGGAAAACATGATCCATCATATCAAAGCCGTTGTACGGGGCTGCAAAGAGCCACTGGTGATCGGCGATATGCCCTTTATGAGCTATAACACCTCGATCCGCGAAGCCATCCATAACGCCGGTCGTCTGATGAAAGAAGGCGGTTGTGATGCCATCAAACTGGAAGGTGGCCTGAATTTTGTCCCCACCGTTGAGTCCATCGTCAAGGCGGGCATACCCGTACAGGGCCACATCGGATTAACGCCCCAGACCGCCAGCGCGCTGGGCGGCTTTAAAATGCAGGGTAAGGACGCTGCGGCTGCGATGCAAATCATCGATGACGCCAGAGGCCTGCAAGACGCCGGTGTATTTTCCATCGTTCTGGAGGCCGTTCCGGCACCTTTAGGCAAACTGGTTTCTGAAGCTGTCAGGGTTCCGATCATCGGTATTGGCGCCGGATCGGATGTGGATGGACAGGTACTGGTCACCCATGACATGGTCGGGCTGTTTGACAAATTTGTGCCCAAATTTGTCAAACAGTATACCCAGATTCGAACGATCATTCTGGACGCTATGCAGGCCTATAAAAAAGACGTTCAGGACGTCAGCTTCCCGGCGCCGGAGCATTCGTTCAAAATGCCCGAAGAAACGCTCAGTCAACTTAAGGCGATGATCAAGGAATAAAGGTGCCAGGTGTCCCGCCTTCACTAACCGCCGTCGCTAAAGCTATGGCGGTCAAGATCCTATGGCGCGGCAGGCAGTGTTCAGGTGCCAGGTACAGGATTCAGGTGCCCTCACCTGTTCTTGAGTTGACAGAAATGCAAAGGGAGGTCAAACTTCAATTGACAATATGATATCACAACTTACCGGGAGCCACCTTAAGTGTAGATATG
>CAZJHF010000161.1:0-1913 GCA_964545505.1 uncultured Desulfobacterales bacterium
CGATTGCGTTTATTCCAGTCTGGCGGACGAACGCAAGATCAACCCTTATCTGAGATTCAACGATCCCGCCATTATATCCATTCTGAGAGCAAAAAATCTCCCCCACGCAACCGCATACGAGCGCTGGGAGTCTGTCATGTCACTTCCATCGGCTCGTCAAAGCCGGATACGTGTTATGCGGACAGCGGTTTTTTGAATTTTTCCATTAAAAATTGGCCTAATTTCATAAAATATTTTATACTGAATATAATGATAACGGAAGCGGTGGCATAAAACGGGAGTTGCTTGTGAGATTACTGACGCGATCGGATTTTGACGGCTCTGTGTGTACGGCGATTCTGGAAGCGCTGGGGCTTGTCGATGACATCCTGTATGTGCATCCCAAGGATCTACAGGATAATAAAATTGCCGTTACCGAAAATGATATTCTGGCAAATGTGCCCTATGTAAACGGTTGCGGGCTGTGGTTTGATCATCACTCCAGTGAAAATGAGCGCTTGCAGTTGGACGGCAGGTTTAAAGGCGCCAGTAAAAAAGCGCCCAGTGCGGCTCAGGTGGTTTACGATTACTATAAAGGCAGCAAAGATTATGCGGATAAACTGACCAGATTTAAAGAGCTGGTTAAAATCGCCGGCAAGGCCGATTCAGCCCAATTTACCAGAGAGGAAATTCTGCATCCCGAGGGTTGGACGATGCTGGCCTTCATTTCCGACCCGCGCACCGGCCTCGGCTACAAACGCAGCTTTACGATCAGTAATTTTGAGCTTATGAAAAAATTACCGCGGTTGCTGCGCACCCGCAAAGTTGACGCCATCTTAAAACTTTCCGATTTTCAGGAACGGGTGCAACTGTATCAGGAAGAAAATACAAAATACGAGCAGCTGATCACGCAAACCGCCAGAATCGAAGGGCATGTCATCATTCTCGACTTGCGCAACTGTCAGCCTATCCCGGTTGGCAACCGCTTTTTAGAATATGTGCTCTATCCCGATCAAAATATTTCCATCCGAATCGTTGACGGCAAGAACAGGGCCTTTGCGATGATCGGGGTCGGGCATAGCATCATCAACCCGACAGCAGATGTTGATGTGGGATCATTAACGCTCAAATATGGCGGCGGCGGCCATAAACGGGTCGGTACCTGTCAGGTTCCATACGAAGATGCCGACCGGGTCGTGGGTGAAATGCTTGCCGTGATCAACGCCCCATAAGTTTGCCGGTTGAGCCGGTTGAGCCGGTTTAGTCCGTTTAAAGAGTGACAAATTTATGATATTGTTCACCGGCTAACGGGCCAACGAGCATACGGGCTAAACCATGATCGTATCCACCCACCAGCCCTATTTCATTCCGTATGCGGGCTTTTTTGACAAAGCCCGGCAATCCGATCTGTTTGTTATTCTCGACAACGTGCAATTTCCGCAGGGTACCACCTGGATCAGTCGCAATCGTTTGAAAAATGACCAGGGTACCTTATGGTTGACGGTTCCGGTCTGGAAAAAAGGCCTGGGCTTACAATCCATACGTGACGTCAGGATCTGCCATGCGTTTGGATGGATCGCCAAACATCTGGCCAGCATAAAGTACGCTTATGCGCATGCACCCTATTTGGCTGACCATATGCCGTTTGTCGAAGACACCTATCAAAAACGTTTTGAAAACCTTATTGATCTGAACCTGGCTTTTATTCACTATCTGTTGCGGCAGCTGAATATCGATACCGAGGTTAAATTGCAGTCCGAACTGGGCATTGAATCAAGCGGACATCAGTTGTTGGTTGACATCTGCCGGCAGTTGGGGGCTTCTGTCTATCTGGCACAATCAGCAGCGCGCAACTATCTGGATGGCGGGCTGTTGCGAAAAGAAGGTCTTCAAATTCAGTTCCTAAAACCACCTGCCCGGGTCTATCCACAGCT
>CAZJHF010000161.1:2013-8838 GCA_964545505.1 uncultured Desulfobacterales bacterium
AAGAAGGTCTTCAAATTCAGTTCCTAAAACCACCTGCCCGGGTCTATCCACAGCTTTGGGGGCCCTTTATTGCCAACCTGTCGGTCTTGGATATGTTGTTCAATTGTGGTCCTAAGGCACAGGACTTAATTCGAAATTGAGCACTTGTTGATCTTACCTGTAGCTATCTGCTGCTGAATGCCTTCAAAAAGTGTGGCAGGAACGTTTCCATTCCGGGGTGTGGCGGCATTTGTCGGGGAATCAGTCCGGGTGTGAAACCATTATTTTCAAACGGTTCCAAAAATAGCGTGTTGCGGCTGATCACATGAACCGGCACCGACCAGCTACTGTCGGGCCCGGTTATCTGCACACTGGGCTGGTGATCCCCCATAATGATAATCAACGTATCATCATCCACGTACTGCTCGATAAAGCTTTTAACGACAGTCATCTCATAAATAATCGCTGAGGCATACGCCTCGGCCGCATTTGTTAACTCCGGCCAGATCACCGGAAAGGTAATGGTATCTTTTTGATGATAGATACTGCCGTTGCCAATTTGTGACCAGTCCCTGAGGTATGGCGGTTGACGGTTGAAGGGGGCATGGCTGCTGATAAGGATAAATTCGATAAATAAAGGCTGCCTGCGGGGCAAAATTTCCTGGCGATAAATATATTCAAAAACGTATTGATCGGGCATTGGTGACCAACCAAATCGGGGCCCCTGGTATTCAAAGTCCCGTGCATAATAGTGTTTCTGATAACCGAAAAATTTGCCCTGGGGCCAAGGTATTTCATTGGCCGGCATAACGCTGATGGTGCGGTATCCGGCCTGTTTGAATATGGGCGCAATGGTTGTGGCTTGCGAGGTGATCAGCAGATCATAAACCAGCTGATCGGAAAGTTTGACGCCACTGGCAATGGTTCCATGGGCTAACCACGAGCTGCCCCCGAAAGCCGGTGATTTAAAAAAACCGGAGCGTACCGCAAATCCTCGATCGGCTAACTCTTGCTCGAGCCGGGTCATCCCTGGCAAAATAAGGGGCAGGTGGCGTTTATCGTCAAATACGGTCTGCCCGTAGGACTCGATAAAAATGATATATACATCCGCCCCCTGGAGCCGATCCAGAGATGATGGTGTTTGATCGAGCTCAGCGCCTGCCTGGCGAATGGCCTGCATATTTTGGCTTCGATAGCCACGAACGTGCAGAATGAAATCGATTTCCTGGGCAAGTCGGTGCGAAAACCCGGCATGGAAGATCGGCAATGGGCGGGTGCTTCCCACACTGCTAAGCAGCAGCGGTGTTGCCAGAGCAGCAACGATCACAGCGACCATGACAAGCCCTTTTCGCCCGCGCGTGAGCGCTTGATGGATTGTTTTGAGCGACCACCAGGTACCGGCAGTGATGGCGGCCATCAGCAAAATACCAGCGGCGCTGTATAGCCAAAAGGATTTGAGCGGCAGCGTTTTGTACAGCAGCCGGATCAAAACCGGCAGAAACTGTGCATCGATGTAAAGATTAAAGGGGCGGAAAAAATACATGGGCACCAGTTCATCTGCGCTGCGAAACAATCGCATAAAAACCACGATCAGTGTCAACCCCATCCATAAACTGCGCTTATAGGGCCAATTTAACACGGTCGCGATACAGAGGACCGCGATGATAAACAACGTTTCAGGTGAAATTAGCAGCAGCGACCCCGGCGATTCCTGCGGCGCGGGGTAACGCAGGTTGAGCATTACGTTTAAAAAGCACCAGGCCAGTGCAAATCCGACGACGGGCTTAAGCGCCCGCATCATTCTGGAAAAGCGCCGGGTATGGGGCAGCGTCTGAATTGGCTCTGGTAGATTCATAACGGGCCCATTTGCGAGTTGTGGGTCTGTCGCTGTCGGGGTAGATGAGTCAAAAAATAATGGATGGCATCCACGGTATCGTTCCAGCCGGGTCTTGCAAGTGCCGTTTGCCGGGCCGCCTCACTGAGGCGCAGAAGGTGATTTCGATCCCTGTGCAGATCTGAAATAACACGAGCACACATTTCAGTTCCACCGGCCGGAATCAGAAAACCGTTAAAACCGTTGCGTATATATTCTTTTACCGCTCCGTTTGCAGAGCCCAGGACCGGCAATCCGTAGGCCATTGCTTCAAGGCAGGCGATGCCGAAACCTTCGTTGGAAAATGGCATGACAAACAGCTGACTGTCGACTAGGATGTTAATAAGATGCCGACCATCCTGTGGTCCCGTCAGGCGAACCTGCCGGTCGATATCTGTGGCTGCCATCATGCGCTGGACGCTGCGGACGTGCCTGCGGTCCATTTGTAGGCTTCCGACAACCGTAAGACGCCAGGCGTCCGGCGGCAATTGCTTAAGGCTTTCCAGCATGGGCATCAGGCCTTTAACCGGCGTGATGTTGCCAACGAACACCAGCGCCAAAGGGCCCGTCCGTCGGGCTCTGGTGGCTAAACTTTCAGGTGTTTGCAGATGACCCAGCCGGTCTGATCCCGGATTGGCCACAATGGAAGGGGGCTGCCGATTGATCAGATGATGCACATGTCTGCGGGTCGTCTCACTGTTGAAGATAAAAGCATCGACGGTGGTTAGGTACTTTTTCTCTACAGTCCTAAAAAGATGATTGACCCCGTTTTGCCGCGGTTGACTGGAAAGCACCTGATGCACGATGGATATGATCGGAACGCCACTGGATTTCTGATGTCTTTGATTGAGCCAAAAAATAGAAGGATGGATGAGTTCGTCCTGTAAAATGAGGTCGTAGCTTTTGCGGAAAAGCCTGGCCTTGTTTCCGGGTATGAAATTGTCCAGTAACTGTCTACCGTAATGGCGCCAGGGAAGTGAGACAATGTCTACGGTGTGCCCTTTATGGCGCAAATGCTTTACCAGATATTTATCATACAAAAAACCACCGGTCAGGGTATCCAGACTGCCATATATCATCAAGCACAAGCGCATCACAAATCTTTCGTGTAAGCTGCCCAGGCGATGTCATTTTCCCAGATCCTGACGGTCATTGATTTTAAATTTGTCGATTTGAGTTGGTGCGTAATGTTTTGCCAGATAAGTCTGGCAAAATGCTCCAGACTGGGGTTCAATCCCTCAAACACCGCTAACTGGTTAAGGGTCTTATCACGGTACTGTTCAACAATAGCATTCAAGGCGTCTTCGATTTCACAAATGTCAACCAGGTAACCGTGCTGATCCAGTTCGGGGCCCTCAAAGCGGGTTTCAACCACATAATGATGGGCATGGTTTTCGTTTTCAAGTCCCCAGTCGCCACCCGTTAAAAAGTGGTTGGCTATAAAATCGCGGCGTACAGCAACAGAGTACATCATAACCTCCTGATTTTAGATTTTGGAATTTGGATTGCGGATCGGAGATATTGAAAGCTTAGCGTTAAGCTGGCCGGTCTGCCATAAATCCAAAATCCGAATTCTAAAATCCAAAATATGAATAGCTCCATTACTCCTGTATCGTATCGGCATGATGGGATTTAACTTCGCAATCTGCGAGTTTTCTGACCCTGGCAACACTTTGCCTGCCTAATCTGGGAAAATACTTTCCCACGCTATGCTTATAGTGAAGATAATTTCTACCAAAGGCACTCTGCAGATAAACTTCCTCCAACCGGATGCGATAATGGGAATTGAGCGCAAAAATGATCCATCCGATGAGCATCACCACTGAAGGCCGGGCCAGCACGAACCCGCCAAAAATAATCCCCAGGCCCAGCGTTATAGGATTTCTGATCGTGCGGTAGATCCCGCCAGTATACAGGCGGGTTGTTTCGCCAAATTCATGAAAGCTGACATTTTTCCGCAGGGTCGCCACCGCAACAAAGGTCAGAATGTTTCCAAACAGCAGCAGGCCGGCACTGATTGTGGACAGGGCGGTCGACGGGGGAATCATCATAAACGGTATAAGGTAACGGTTCACAACCGGAAACACAACCGTCAGCAGCGGAATCATCGCTGCGGTCAGGACTGCCAGCGTGGCACCGATGGTGCCGATCATCCGCAGGTTGGCGTGCTCGACAATTGCGCCCGCATGCCGTTTGGCCGGCACTGATTTGCGTTTCCGGTTGGCCAGCATTTCAACTGTGGATCCAGCGCTGGGCACCGCAAAAAAGCAAATCTGGTAAATCTGGGCGATATAGGTTGCAATGATGAAGACGTCTATCCAGTGCATGTTCATTCTCAATTTCGCAATATCAGTGGTTGTTTTTTCAATCCGGGCTTCGATGGCTTTTTAATAGGTTTCAGGTGTCAGTGTTCAGGTGTCAGGCCGACTAAACGATGAAGTTGAAAATTGAATAATCCTGCACGAGGTCATCTCTTCCTGACACCCGACACCTGAAACCCTTTGTTTGAAATTCGCAATACGGAAATTTTACTCCTCGTAGGTAAAAATCACCTGAAGGGCCTCCTGCGGATATTTATCCAACAGTTCATAGGCCTCCTTGGCCTGGGTGAGTGGAAATTCATGGCTGACCAATTGCGCCGGTTTACATTTCCGAATCATTTCCCAGGTCATATCAATCCGTCTTTTTTGGGTCCAACGCCCTAAAAGTTCCGGGGGCAGGGTGCTGACCTGACTGCTGATCAGCTGAATGCGGTTGCGATGAAACCGCCCGCCCAGGTCCAGTTTGGCTTCCTGGCTACCATACCAGGAGCCGAGAACGACCCGGCCGCTGAAACCGACAACCTGAATGGCCTGGTTCAAGGCCTGGGGGTTGCCCGACAACTCATACACCAAATCGGCAGGGCCAGCCGTCCCATCTGGGTCGTCGGCATCGGGTAAGGCGTCCATGCTGGCCGGATTTTCAGGATCCAGCGCAATATCGGCGCCCACATCCAAACTGACGCGTCTGCGAGCTGCATGGCGATCGAAGGTCACCAGCTGTTGTAGCGGAAATTGCGCCAACAAAGCTGTTGTGAGAAGGCCCACGATACCCTGCCCGAAAACATAGACGCGCTCACCGATAGCGGGACGGCCATCCATCAGGAAATTAACGGCGGTCTCCATATTCGGCAAAAAAAGCGCTTCCTTTAGATCAACTGCTTCGGGGAGCACCATAATGTCATTTATGTCTGCCGTGTAATGGCTTTCGTGGGGATGAAAACAGAAGACGTGTCGGCCCTGCCATTTTTGATCTAAACCTGAGCCCACTCTGACCACTTTTCCAACTGACGCATAGCCATACTTTAGAGGATAGCCAAAAGGCATCGCAAGGGCTTTAATGGTCATGTCAGTCGGCAGTCCGGATGGCACCTGGCCCCGATATACCAGCAATTCGGATCCGGCGCTGATGGCTGAAAAGATTGTTTTGATCAAAACCTCCCGGGTCCCTGGCACCGGTATGGATTTTTCATTCACGGCAACCGCGTATGGTTTTTCAAATAGGAGTGCCGTGCGTTTCATGTGACCTTCCACCCCGGTCGAGCCCAAACAATAATATCATTGCCCAGATGTTGATAGTGAACCTGATCACATTCCAGGGATTGCGCTATTTCAAGTCCTCGCGAATTGAGAACCGATAATCCGCCAACCAGTTTGGGGGCAATGGTAATAACAAACTGGTCGACCAGTCTGGCATTCAGGAAGCTGGTGATCACCCGGGCGCCGCCTTCTACCATTACGCTGTTAATTTTCATGGCGGCCAGCAGATCCATCAATGCGCCAAGATCAATTTTGCCGTCCGGGCCGGTTGCACATGTCAAAGGCCTGGCGCCGAATTTTTCGAGTGCCCGTCTGTTTGCGATCGAATCAGTTTTTCCGTTTATGAGCCAGGTGCTGACGTCATCTCTTTGAACACATTTGGCATTTAAGGGGGTGCGCAGATGTGTATCCAGAATAATGGGCTGCGGATTTTTACCATCAATCCTTCTGACCGACAATTGCGGGTCGTCGGCCAATACGGTGCCAATTCCAATTAGGATGACATCACAAACAGAACGAACTTGATGGGTCAGCGTCCATGATTGGGGCCCACTCAATTCCAAGGGCTCATGATTACGGGAAGCAATGCTGCCATCGATGCTCTGGGCATAACTGATCGTAATAAATGGGCGACTGTATTTGGCGCGAAACTGCGCTGCGTAATGCAGCTGTGCTTTCAGGTCCTCGATCGACTGGATCTTTGTGTCGCCGTAGTTCTCAACGATATTGACGTCATTTGCAAAGGTCCCAGCCTCGGGATTATGTTCAGTTTTTAAGGTTTTGTTTGATGACACCATTACCCTCCCAATCATTGATCCCCATCGATTTTAGGATGACGGCGCTTTTGTCCAAACCAGCGTCATCTTTGACCCTGCCGCTCCAAAAACAGTTTGTCTTCAGGCTGCCACATCGAATGCATGCCCGATCCTGTCAGCATCAGGGTCAGCGAGCATGACAGCAGAAGATAATGGCTAAGGGGTGAATCCCATGCCGTCAGAGTGCCAGCTACGATCATACTGATCATCAAAGCCGAGCTGCGGGCCATGAAACCCAGCGCCGTCATTAAACCGGCTGTTACCAGCACCGGCAGGACCGGCAGGTCAAATGGTATTGACGCATCCAGTATGGCAATGGCAACCTCGTGTTTGCCCGTCACGGTAGCGAAAACGGCATCATAAATGAGCCAGATGACGATTGCACTGATGATCAACCGCAATAAAGCCGGCAACAGTTTTGTTGATACAAAGTCGATGTGGCGATCCCACCGTGTTTGCTGGAGGTCGTTAACCTTGACATAACCGCCCACCACCAGGGCATCTCTGATAAAACCGGCCAACAGCGGTATCATGAAAATCGTTGCTGCCACCGTCATGACCGGTCGAGAAAAAATCGGCA
>CAZJHF010000162.1:0-5482 GCA_964545505.1 uncultured Desulfobacterales bacterium
TCAGCCGTCAGGTCCCAGAGCCGTGCGGTTTTGTCATCGCTTGCGGTAACCAGCCAGCGGCTACCCGGGCCGAAATCTGCAGCCCGAATAATGTGTTTGTGGCCGCGCAACGGGTAGCCGCCCGTTGTGGCCAGCGCGTCGCGCAGGGCTTGATCGGCAGCGGCAATACGGTACCCGTACGCCAATCTTGCCTTTACCGCCTCAACGGCAAGCAACAGGCTGCGTTGCGGAAAGTCATTGCGAATGGCATCCGATTGGGCTGCCAGACGCTGGATGTTCGAAATCCGTGTTTGGGTTTCGGCCCGATTGCGAGCGTGGATGGCAATAATGGCCGCGGTGATGGATGCAACCGTCAACATCAGCAATGCCAGAACAGCCGACCACGCCAAACGAAGACTTCTGCGGTGCTGCCTGATGTCCTCGCCCATCAGTTCGTCTTTGGACCGATCATGTAAAGTAGCCGCGATGTTTGCCACCGATTCCCGAAACTGGGCGTGCCGTGGCGAAAGATGGTCCTTGCTCTCGATCCAGCTTAAATCCGCATACAGCGGCTCCTCCGAAAATGCATTTTGCATTATCTTGGGCAAGGCCGTCGTCACAGACCAGTCAAAATCGGCAGCGTTCTCATCCCACGCCAGATTTCCATCGGTGAGTATGATCAGCATTTTGCGCATTGATTTATTCTGCCGCCAATATGCGACCTCTTTTTGAACCCAGCGGGAATTGGCGGCATCAGAAGATGCCATCAACAGGAAAAACTCTGATTCATCCAAGGCCGATTGGATCGAAGGCCAGAGCGCAGGGGATGCCGAAAGGCTTGTCTTATCGCGAAACACCCTCATCCCTCTCAGTTTGTACCAGGGAGTGGCAAAGCGATGCAGCGCCCGTTGCAGTGCGGATGCCAGCTTTCCATCAACTGCGTGGCTGTATGAGATAAACGCCTTATAGGACATGTTAAGCTTCTGAATGTGAAGGTCGCGTATACGAAAGGTGTAAGGATTGCAGTTGCAACCCAAATTGGATTAAAGAACCATCAGCGTCAGGTAGCTCTAAGTAAATATGGTAGGATTTGGGATTTAGATGTCAAGTATCAGATCACCGTTTGCTGGCTTCCGGCAACTGTTTCTCCACTTCCGGCCAGAAGCAAGAAGCCAGGGGCAAATAAGCTGACACCTGACACCTTATTTTACCTGTTTGGTATGCTTGAGCAGGGAGGGGGTGGCGATAAGCACCAGTATATCGCCTACCGGTCCGTTACACAGCAGGGTAATACTCGACAGCAAAATCGACCAGATAAAAACCTCTGATTTAACCACCATGGCACTAAATCCCTGCGGGATAAAAAAGAACAAAATCAAGTTAAGCGCGCAAATCGCGGCTGCTCCCCACACTGCCCAGCGGAGCTTGTTCCAAATGCCGATTCCGAAAATGATGAGAGGCAATATCTGGAGCAAATATTTCAAGCCAAAAAAGCTCATCAAATTATGCGCTAAATTGGGCTCATAGGCCAGCCAGATAATGCCCTTAAATATGCACAACCAGCCCACCGCCCAGATTTGCCACGGGAAGTCGGTATGCATTCTCTCGGAAGGAAAAATCTGAAAGCTATTTTTAGCCATCATTAGATCCTCGTATCAAATAAATTCGGTTGCCGGACGGAGACCCTCGTGAGACGGGATAAGTCCCGCTAAAGAGCAAAAAGTATCGGGCATGCATTTTCTGGCCGGCAAACAGATTAAGCCCTTTACGCGCTGCCTTTCAACCGTCAGCGGACATGACCATCAATCGTATGATATGTTTATTTCAAGTTCTACTGTATTTAGGTCATCAGAAAGCGCAGGTCAATCAAAAAGCAGGTGAAATGGGTATACGAACTGATGGTTCGGGCATCAATCCGTCCAAGAGTACATTTTCGTCTCAGGCTATTTATTTATTAGCTCCAGCGGCCCTTTGGGTAGGTCAAAAATCAGCTGAGCAGATTAACAATGGACAGCGTGATAATCAGAAAAGAAATCAATGCACCGGCCATACCAAAGAAAAAAGGATAGCGGAAAAAAAGGACATCCAGCTCGGGACCGGTTTGATCCAGCTTTTCAAAAAATGCCCGGGTTTCAAACCAGGTATTTAATTTTTCCTCGATCGCATGCATTTTTTTAGGTGCAACCAGCAAAACGATGCCAATTATCAGTCCACAGAAGCATGCGATTTTCGCAATCCAGGTAAAAAACAAAAAGATGATCTCGAGTGTCTGAAAATATTTTTGAGACCCCAAAAATACTCTCGCAAAATTGGACATATCGAGATCAAAAAAGAAAAAAATGAGCGCGAATACTGAGCCTCCAATAAGGCACAACCCGATAATAATGTGATGGCTGTAAATAAAAGCCTCTGTTGGAATATCCTTGTCGAGAATGCTGGAAGACTGCCCGACGGAGATACTGCGGTTAAAGAAATTTCCGAGTGATTTGGTCAAACCGGGTGACGCCAACAATAACAGCGAAAATGCCATCCCCAGAACACCAAACAGCAATGTCAGCAACTCGACTGTACGCAAAGCGATATCCCAAAAAATTTCCATCTTTATTTCCTCAGGTTATTTCAGCCAGATGACATCAAATGCATTTTTTTGCAGCTGCATTTATTTATGGGTGAGTCTGACGGCAATATGGTTCACCTGCGCATCGGCTATGGATAGCAACTTTTTGCGCACGACCCTGGAATAATATTCACGTTCGGTTTTTGTAAATGCTTCACCATGTAGTTTTTTAAATACGAGGTCTTTTTGTTTGGGTGAAAAAAGCCGATCCAGACTGGCATCCAATTCAGCGGAACGCTCCATCTTATCGGGTTTTCGCGGGTATCCGGCTATTGCAGATTTTGGCGCCGGCATGGCATTTTTAATCTTGGCCGTGTAATCCCGTAATGTATTTTGAACGATCCGAATGGAGATGCTAAGACCGCTGCTCAACGATAACAGGCGGGCGGATATTAAGGTCCCATATTTTGCCTTCAGAGGGCTGGCAATTTTTTTCAGATTTTGAGGCGCATCAATTCCCTCAAGGTCGAATAATTCATCGGTGAGCAACAGGAGTTTCTCCAGATTCTGTTTTTTCGGACTCGATTCCCAGTATTTTGAAAACAGAGCATGGCTGTTGAGCGATACCCCATTACGGGCGCAAATGCTCAATACAACCGGAAACCGAACAACCAGGTCAGGATCGTTGGAACTTGCAAGCGCATCAAGGATAACCGTTGCCTGGCTCCCGGTCAGTCGTTTTTGACCGGAATCAGCCAACAATGAATCCAGCACGCGCAGCACTGCATCCGAACCCCTGGCGCTAACCGTCGATGTATACCTGCCATCATTTTTCATTTTGCAAATCGAATGCTAAGCTTTGAATTTCGTTCTAAATATTAATATATCCGAATCAGCTCATTTTATCAAATAAAAATTGTATATATTTATACAAATCCAACTCGACGGTGATGCAGAAGATCACGGAAAAGAGCTAAATATTTATAAATACATAGATTATTTTTATTGAAGATTTCTGCTCTTGGAAGGCATACGAAATGAGCGACTAAACTGAACGAAGGCCGGTGCTCTCTCGCAAAGGCACAAAGATGCATTGATTACTTAACTTAAGGCATTTTCAGAAGATGCGCCATAGACGCGCTGCCTGGCTCTGGCGGCTTTTTTGAGGGGTTCCACATGAACATCAACGTAATCAAATACGCGGGCGTATTTTTTACCGGGTGCCGGGCGCAAAACCCGACCGAGATACTGCAGCAGACGCCCGCTAAATTTTATCGGTGTCGCCAGAAATAAGGTCGTCAAATCTTTACAATCAAAACCCTCTCCGATTAACTGGCCCGTGGCAATCAGTATCTGAACATCTCCCCGGTTGATCCGTACGACCACCTTTTTACGTTCGCTCGCATCCAGATCGCCGGTAAGCAGCTCGGATTCCAGTTTAAAACGATAGCGCAACAAGGCCTGAAGGTTCTCACAGTGTGCCTTGCGATCCGAAAGAACCAAACAAATCCCGCTTTTTCGGGCAGATTCTGCGGCAATGTCGGTGGCGATCTGAATATTGCGCTGGGTGTCGCTGGCAAGCTCGGCCAGCATTTTACTGTATTCCGTTACCGGATCACGCCGGGTCTTAAATTCGGTGTTGCGAAAAACCACTCTGGCCGGCAATACATCACCGCTTTCAATTAGCTGGCTTTTGTCGACCTCGTGGTGTTTGTCCCCCAGGTGCCAGAAAATGAGCCTGGAAAGCTGATCCCGCCGATAAGGTGTTGCTGAAAGACCCAGCATATACTGGGAATCAAATTCGGACACCGCCTCAGTGAAGATGCGGCTCGGACAGCGGTGACATTCGTCGACCAGCAAAAAGCCGATCCGTTCAGAAACCTCATCGGCACATTTATAAAGTGATTGCACCAGGGAAACGGTTATCCTGTCACCCACGATTTTCTTACCGCTGCCGATAAATCCGACATGACCGGAATCTATTTTTAAGAATACACCGATTGACTCAACCCACTGGGCGGCAAGTTCCTTGCTGTGAACGATGATCAAGGTCGGTTGTTTGCGCTTGGCAATCATGTACAACGCCATAACCGTCTTACCCGATCCTGTAGCAGAACTCAGGGTCCCAAAATCTTTCGCCAGCATTTTATCCACCGCCACCTGTTGAAACGGTTTCAGCCGGCCGTTAAAGGTAAAATCGATTGGTTCCAGCCGGCGGCGCTGATCGTCGATGCGAAAGGCAACGCCCAGCCGCCGGCAGGAGTTGACCAGATGGCGGATATAGCCTCGCGGGATCCACAACCCGTTTTGGCCGACCTTATCGTAAAACTTGAGGCTTTGAGGGGTGCCCCGGTTCCAGCGGCCCATGCGATCATTTTCAAGCCATTTGGGATTCACAAATTCAAGCTTTTCCAAAAGGCTCTGCATCAACTGAGGTGGCACATCTTTGAGCCGCAAATTTTCTTTGATGGTGATTGTCAGAGAGGTCATAAAGCGGGTAATATCTGAAAGATTGAGATTAATTAGCCACAGACCCGGCGTCGCTTGCAGCTATGCCGCGGCAGGCCCACACGGACACATTCACCCTGTTAAATTCCGCGTAGCGGACTTGCCGGAGGCAAGATTAAACAGGGTAAATCTGTGTGTGTCTGTGGCTATTATAAAATAAGTCTTAAATCCAAATGCTAATTAATCGGACTCCTTGTCCTCTTTTATCAATGCTTGTGCAATTTGAATATCATAGGCCTGTTTGGGGTCAAAATCTTTAGCCTGATAGAGGCCCTGGGCTTTCTTGATGGCTTCATATGGCACCCAGCCGTGCTCGTCCCACAGCGCCGGGTCGTCGGAGTTCCACATCCGGAACCAGATTTCCTCCACCCCTTCACGCACGTACATCCGCACTTTTTTATTCAGGGGAAAGGGATAGTAATATAAACCTTTTTCGTC
>CAZJHF010000162.1:5582-8835 GCA_964545505.1 uncultured Desulfobacterales bacterium
GATATCGTCCAGGAAATCGATGATGGCCTGATTGACGGCCCGGGGCTTTTCCAGCGGCGCAATGTGACCGGCACCTGCAATAGAGACACGGGCTGCATGCGGGATAGCCGACTCAAGATAATCCGCATATTTGGGCGGTGTAAGTTTATCGTCTTCGGCTGAGATAACCAGTACCGGAACGCGAATGTCCCCCAGGCGCGCCATCACGTCAAACTGATCGCAGGCCTGAAAATCACCATAGGTAACATCGGGGCTGCATCGTTTGAGATCATCTCTGAAGGGCTGAATTTGGGTTGGATCCGACTTTTCCGATGACGAGAGTTTGCAAAGCATCTGCACGAAACCGGCGTAATCCGTTCGAATGGCCTCAAAAATAGCCGGCAACACTTTGAGTTTCGCGCCTGTGCCGATTAAAATCCCGGCGCCGAAGCGATCCGGGTGGTCCAGCAAGAGCTGCTGGACGATGGCGCCCCCCAGGCTCAAGCCGCAGGGGATTAACTCCGCTGCACCCAGATGTTCCAAAAATTCAAGCAGAGCGGCCACGTATCCGTCAACTGAATCCTTGCCGGCGGCTTTGCTGTTGCCGCGACCGGGCAAATCGATCGCCAGCGTATTGGCCTTTTCAACCAGACCCTCCACCTGCGCCGACCAGAACTGCGCGCTGCCGCCGGAACCATGGATAAACACAAGCGTTGATTGGGTCGCATTCAAAGGCCACCTGCCGGCCACAAATCCGATGCCATTGCGCTGTCTTTTTTCCATTTGTCCCCCTTACAAAGGTTCCGGGTTCACGGTTCAGAGTTCAAGGTTTTCGGATTTGGGTATCAGCCCAACTCCGTGCAACCGCGCGAGTATAGATAAAATGCCCTTCAAGTGTCAATCATGTCGAATTTTAATTTAACCGCAGACGCTTGCAGACCCGTCTTCGATAGGGAGAGCTTCCGTCTTCGCCTAAGTAGGCTTCGCCGAGACAAGTCGCCGCGGCATGCCCACAAAGGCTAATGCAGAGAAAAAAATTAATCCACAGATTACGCAGATTAACACAGATTTGATTTTAGGTTAAAAGATTTTGAATAATTTGAGTCAGGGAACTCAATGATCGGCGTGTTATTCGATCAGGTGATACGCTTAGCCACAGGTTTCACAGCTTAACGCTATTTTTTTAATTTTATTTTTTTAATCTGCGTTTGTCTGCGGTTAATTAATCATTGCAGCATCATTGAAAGTGCAGAATGCGAAAAATCTGACTCCGCGGGGCAAAATGCGACAAAAAACCGTCCTGACAAAGCAGCGGTCTTGATCGAATCATATCATATCTATTTAAAATTATAGAATAATAACAAAAATAGGCGGGTTGGTCTGATTTTTGCTCCCATCTGTATAGATATGGTGTTGGAAAAGCCGGTAAAAAGATTTGCCGGAAACAGGGAACAGCAATGGAAAATTTAATCTTTATAGGAATCGTAATCCTGGGCCTGATCTGCTTTCTGTGGATGGCACCGGACCGCAGCCCCCGCCAGGAAGACTAAATTGCTGTGAGCCATTGTCGAGGTTGCCACAGCTACAAGAAAAAGATCGTCCCGCTATAGTTGCCTATGCGGGACGATATTTGGTGCAGTAGATGTGGTAAGATCGGCAATCGCTCATTTTAGGTTAATGGTGGCAGATACTATCGGCCATCATGAAAAACAACCCGCGGAATTTGGGTGACATGTCCTTAAATTGAAATCCCAGCGCCACGATTTTTCTCTTCTTCCAGCTAAACTCCCGGCTCCAGACAATGGTGCCCGATACCTTCATCGCGAGCTCTTCTTTGGGCAGACTCAGTTCAATTTTGGCCGTTTTCACATTTTTATAGATGGACGAGATGCTTTTGTACTTGCCGTCCAGAATGACGCATAAGCCGTCGACGGAAACATCCCGTGAATAGCAATCAAGGATCAGCGGCTCGTGTTGGTTGGCATTGGTAAAAATGTGTAGATTAATTTTAAGCGGAAGCTGGTGCCGACCGATCTTGCGCACTTTTTCTCGCTTTTGACGGGTATCGGTGTGTTTTTTCCGCACGTGATAAAGATCCAGCAACCGCATCTCAAGATTCGGATATTTTTTACAAATTTTTATAAGATTGGATTTTGAAATTCGGAGCAGCTCAGTCGGGGCTGATGTCTCAACGAAGGACCTTGAGGTGATATTATCACTAAAGGGATACAGATCGCCGAAAAACTGATTTTGAGGCAGTGCGGAAACCTTTTTGCGATAAAGCGTATCTTTATCTTTTCGTAACGGGAAAAAAACCGTTTCCTTTAGCTCGCCGGAAACCACCAGGTACAGATAATTTTCGGGATCGCCGGTTTTTTTAATCAACTTGCCCCGGGTCAGCCTCTGGTGGACCAATTTGGAAACAAGGGACATCAGTTCCTTATAGGATAATCGTTGAAAAAAAGCTTTTAAGGGTGTTTCATTGAAGCTGCCTTTCTGCAAATTAGCGTGAAAAAGCCGGGCTTCTCTTGGCGTTGGCGGCTTAATTCTCCATTGCAGTATTTTACAATCGACAGCCTGTAAAAATTTGCCGACTTCGGTGAACAGCAGGGCGGCTTTGGCATACGATCTGGCAGCTTCGTCGCGATGATTTTGCTTGAGAAGCAGGTTGGAAAAAACCTTCTGCAGCGCGGGATCATTGGGAAAAATTTTAAGAATGCTCCTGAATTCCGAAACGGTTTTGATAATCAAGGAGCCCTCGACAATTTGTTCCGCAATGCTGATATGACTTTTCAAGTTCGGTTTCATGATATTATCTTAATTATTATGACACCCATTTTCACAAATAGCAATAAAAGGGAGATCGATTATAAATATCGGCATTCTTTGTTAAACCTTTATTATTTATAACAAATTGGTTAGCACATCATGAATCAGAGGACAGATGCCAGAAGTCAGAGGACGGACGGCCAACATATGGGATTGGCTGTTGGCGCTCGCTGTTGGCGCTCGCTGCTGGCTAAAATCACTGACCTTCAGCAAGCTGCCAGAAGCCAGGAGGACAGAAGCCAGAGACAGAGCCCTGAATGTAAATATACTAAAGCGTTTCGACATATTAGCCGATATATTCTATGGGTTAAAGCATTGCGGTTGTACTGGACAATCATCCTCAAACAACTTATTATATTTCAGCATTGAACTTCACCAATCTGGCCACAGGCGGCAAGCCACATAAAACGGGGGAAACATGACCGGATCAAGGCTATTCGGCCGA
>CAZJHF010000163.1:0-8811 GCA_964545505.1 uncultured Desulfobacterales bacterium
AGCGCTAAGAATTCAATGAATATAGGGACGAAATCGAATTGGATCTCTGAAAATTTGCGATCAGCAAACAAAGGATACTAACGCCCCAGATATCCCTTTGAAAAACTGCCATTGCAGCTCGACGAAACCTGAATTTTGCATAAAAATCATTTTAACAGATTCATTTTCATGCCAGGTTTAGGGTCCTGTCCAGTACCGCTGCGGATCAAAACGCCGCAGCATATCCAATTCATTTTCGGTTGGTTTTGGTGTTTCCGTCAATTCATCAGCGATCTGCAGCGTCCAGCCCGTGTTTTCCTGAACCGCCTTCAAACTGACGTCCGGATGGACCGAAACAAGTATCATCTCACGGCTTTGGGGGTCAAATTGCAAAACCCCCATGGTTGTGATCACCGTTGCCGGCCCGCCGCGCGGCAGACCAACTTGGCGACGCCAACCAGCACCCTCGCCAAATCCGGGTGATGTTATGTAGTCGACCCGGGGTACAAAACGGCGTTTTTGATGATTCATGATAATAATGTGCCGTTGCGCCAGGCTGGCCAAGTCACAGGCGCCACCGCTGCCCGGCAGGCGCGTGGTAACATTCTCCACACCGCCAATGTAGCTGGTATTGAGGTTGCCGAATCGATCTATCTGGGCGCCGCCGATAAAGCTGACATCGACCTTTCCCTGCTGAAGCAATCCCATCATATCGGCCGTATCCGCCAGCCAGCGCGCCCGATAGAGGTTCGGCAAGTCGCCCATGGTCAGAATAGGCTCGGGTGCCAGGGTATCGCGTACGATCCCCAGTTCGTAAATTCCCACCGCCTCAGGAGCATGCGTACTTTTGGCCAGCAAGAATCCCAGTAACGGCAGGCGCATGCCGACAAAAACGACTTCACCGTCTGCAATTTCACGGGCTGCAGCGGTAACCATCAGTTCTGGTAAAGTATGTGACATCTCAAGCGCCTAAATAGTTTACATTTAATATAATTTGAAAATGTATATTTTATATTTGGTGTCAGGTGTCAGTGACAATTAGAAGTGCTGACACCTGAACACTGACACCTGAAACCTGCTAATACCCATAATCCACCGGCTCTGAATAGTCGTGATGATTTAGAGCCAATTGCGCCATACGTTTTTTACCCAACAATTTTGTGTAATCCTGCCAATTTCGAACGCTTTCAACCCAGCGTTTTTGCCATTGGTCAAACGTTTCCAGCGATTTGCTTTCAGTTCGGTAGTCGATGAATCCCTGATGATCCCGGTTATAATAACCGGGCACTGGTGAAGGATGGCCGCCCCAGGGTGCATGTGCCACTGCGTTGACCCGGTAACCCGGTGTAATCACGCGATTGGGATCGCGACTGATGACATCCGGTTCTACAATCTCTTCGGCGGTGATAATGATGTGTCGGCTGGCCAGACAGGCGTCACGAATCAGTCCCAGATTACCCCAGGCATGCGCATTGCCATATATATCTGCCCGCTGAAGATGAACAATGGCAATATCCGGTCTCAAGGCTGCTACGGCAGTCAGTTTATCACCACTAAACGGGCACAGCATGGTTTTCAGGTTGGTATTGGTTTTGAAAAGATCGCTACCCAGGGCCGTGCGGGCGGGCATAAAGGAGACTCCCATGGCGCCGGCCCGCAGCGCCATGGCCAGAGTCAGATTTGAATGGTCTTCCATTTCCAGGGACCCGCTCTCAACTGCCCTGCGAAAATTATAGCAGGAACCTGTAATCACATTACCCACCCAGGCAGCCCGAATTTTGCGGACGCACCCTGCGCCAATGATTTGATCAAACAGGATATCCGATATCGGCCCAATGAGGGTCAGGCGTCGCTTTTTCTGACGGATGAGCTCGTGTCCGGCGGCAAATGGGATGAGGGTTTCCTGGGCAAGACCCAGGGCGATGGAGCTGCCATCCGGCACGAAACGGTCAATGGCTTCCGAAAGGGGCAGCAGTCGAGACACAGGCAACTTGAGCAACCTCCAGCATCAATGTGGATCTTAAGCGCAATGGGTCAACTTTCAGGATTTGATGGATTTTACGAAATCGTCAAAGAATTGGTTCTGTTTTTTCCAATCCGGCCCAAAGCGTTTGTTAAAAAAACCACCGAGCTTGTCAAAAAGCTTCCCCCAGACAGGCTGACCTCCCTTGAGGACGACATCGGCAAGAAATTCGTCCAAGTTGCTCATTTTTTCTTTGGGCAGGAAAGAAACCGCCCCCAGTTTGATGGACTTTTCCAAGGCTTCAGGCGTCAGGGCGTAAGCAGTCAACATCACCGCCGGGAATCCCCGCTTTACAGAGGTTTTCAAAAGATCGAAACCGTTTACACCCATGATATCCAAAATGACGATGTCAAACGTATAACCGAGCAACAATTGGTGTGCCGTATCATAATCATTGGCTTTGCGCACCATACACATGTCCAAAACCTCTTCCACGGTATCGGTAACATCAACCTCGTCATCGACAGTCAATACGATTTTATCTTTTAAGAGAGTTGCAGGATCCATGATGTTGAATTCTCCTTTCAATAGAGCATGACGATAGGCTCAAAATTCGCAAAGATTATTTGCGTATACCACTTTAAAAATTGTCAAGTCAAGATATGCCTCAATTTCTCAAGATCAACCCAATTTGTCATTTTATTTTTCTCTGGTATGATTTATTTTAACTTGCATCGTCGGTCAGCCCGTATTAAAGGTGTCAGGTTTAAGAGGACAGAGAACAGAGGTCAGATGACAGAGGACGGATGGAAACATTGAAGCACAAGATACCCTGGCAGATTTCTGTTTTATGTCCTCCTTTCGTCTTTTTGCTGAAACCTGAACACTGCCTGTCCTCCGTAACTCTTTGAGCGAAGGAGGGACACCTGAAACCTTAAATCGCAACACCTAACGCGTAACCCGGAAAAAAATGACTCCCGCTGAAGAAAAACAGATCAAAGTCTTGAATGAAACCTTAGCCAAGGAAATCCAGATCAAGTGCCTGCGCAACGAGCATAAGCAAAGCCATCCTATCCAACAATTTTGCGATCATCTCAGCCAGCTGGTACCCAAGATTCGTCTAAAGAAGGAAACCGGCGATCCGGATGACATGCCTGGCATACACATTCACGACAGACTATCCTACCAGGCGGTTCCCTCTGGCACCGAAATCGGACCTTTTATCGATGCCCTGCAATTGATCGCCGAAGACAACGCCCAGATAGATGAAGACATTGCACCACAACTAAAAGCCATTGCTCTACCGACGCATCTGGTCCTGTATGTTGCAGCACAATGCAGCTTCTGCCCGCAGGCCGTGCGTCAAATACTGCCTTTGGTGATTGCAAATCGCCATATTCACCTAACCGTTGTTGATGCCATGTCTTTTCCCGAATTGGCCGAAAAAGACAACCTTCAATCCGTACCGACATTGATTTTAGAAGATCAATTCCGCTGGACCGGATCATTTCAGACAAACGAAATTATTGAAGTCATGGTAAAACGCGATCCCAGTGCCCTGGGACCACAATCGCTTGAAATGTTGCTCAAAGAGGGTAAAGCCGGTCAGCTGGCAGAAATGATGCTCGAAAAAGCGCAGATTTTTCCCGCTTTCTATGAACTGCTCATTCATCAGAAATGGCCGGTCCGCCTGGGTGCGATGGTGGTCATGGATGAGTTGATTGAAAAAAATCTGAATCTGGCTCTTCAGACGGTTGAATCATTGTGGCGAGAATTTGACAATGCTGATGACCGCGTCAAAGGTGATTTGTTGTATATTTTCGGAGAAATGGCACAAAAGGACTTTGTCCCCCGACTAGAAGCAATCCTGCGGGGTCAATATGACAGCGAGTTAAAAGAGGCGGCCGAGGAGGCTTTAGACAAAATTAAGGCAACAACGGATGGAGATCAAAATCTCAATCGATAGAACTTAAGTTCTAAAAAAACGCTCACGGGTACATGACCGGCGAACGTTTCTGCAGCAGATTGGGCTGATAAAGCGGTTACTCAGTTTTCTTTTTCGAGTCGTCTTTTGCTTTAACTTCAGTTGCTTTTTCTTTTGCTGTTGTTGCAGGTTTGGTTTCTTTCGCCGTTTTTGGTTTGGTTGCAGATTTTTTCCTGGCTGTTTTGGGGGGCTTGGATGCTTCTTCTTTTGCTTCGGGAACACTTTTCTTTTTGGTTTCAGATTTTCGTTTGGCTTCGGTTTTTGAGTCCTTTTTCCGCGCTGGTTTCTTGGCGTCCTTGGCTTCCGCGGCAGTCTTCTTTGCAGTGGCTGTTTTAGCTTTGGCAGCTTTCTTTTTGGTCTTTTTCTTGTCCTCTGATTCGACAACCACCAGTTCTATCAAAGACATAGGAGCCGCATCGCCGGCACGGCGCTCCAGCTTCACAATCCGTGTGTACCCCCCGGCAGAATGACCAAATTTTTCGTTGGCCTCTGCAAACAATTTATGTACGACCTGTTTTTCCCGAACAATTGCAAGGGCCTGCCGTCTGGCATGCAGATCACCCCGTTTGGCCAAGGTGATCAGGTGATCGGCCCAGCGCCGCAATTCCTTGGCTTTGGTGCCCGTGGTTCGAATACGTTCGTGTTTGAACAACGAGGTGACCATATTTCGAAACATCGCAGTGCGATGACTCGTGGTTCGATTCAGTTTCAGGCTAGCTTTTCGATGTCGCATATGGTCAATTACTCCTCTTCTTCCTTATCATCCTCGGGAGGCTCGAAACCTTCCAGTTTCATGCCAAGTGACAACCCCATTTCTGACAGTACTTCTTTTATCTCATTTAATGACTTACGACCAAAATTTTTCGTCTTGAGCATTTCCGCCTCTGTCTTGCTAACCAGCTGCCAGATTTTATTGATATCTGCATTTTTCAAACAATTGGCACTGCGCACGGATAATTCGAGCTCTTCAACACTACGGTACAGGTTCTCATTAAATTTTGGCCTTTCCTTACTTGTGGCAATCTCCTCGTGGGCCGGTTCCAATTCTTCATCAAAATTAATAAACACGGTCATTTGCTCTTTCAGGATTTTGGCGGCATAAGCGACGGCATCTTCCGGTACAATACTTCCGTCCGTCCAGACTTCCATGGTCAGTTTATCATAATCTGTGCGCTGACCGACTCGGGCATTGCCAACTACAAAATTGACACGTCTGATGGGAGAAAAAACCGCATCGATCGGTATGGTACCGGTAGGTGATTCCTCATCTTTGTTCGCTTCGGCCAAAGAATACCCTTTGCCATACTTTACGGTCATGCTCAAATTGAGCTTCCCTTTTTTGTCCAGGGACGCAATGTGATGTTTCGGATTCAGCACTTCACACTTGCCGTCTTCGCTTATGATATCACCGGCGGTCACTTCACCTTCGCCGGATGCTTCGAGTCTGACAGTTGTGGATTCAGCATCCGAGACCTTAAATCGCACTTCTTTTAGATTTAAGATAATTTCAGATACATCTTCCAGAACGCCGGGAATGGCGCTGAACTCGTGCATGACGCCATCAAATTTTACAGATGTAATCGCACCACCATATAATGATGACAGTACGATCCGTCTTAATGAATTGCCGATGGTGATACCGTACCCCCTTTCAAGGGGTTCACAAACAAATTTGCCGTAAGATGGATTACTGGTAACCTGAACTCTTTCAGGCCTGATCATTTGCTGCCAGTTGACATACATCACTTCGTCGGATGACATTTTCTAATCTCCAAATTGAAAAGGGTTTTAGATGATCCAACCATCGTCGGGTTGCCGACCATCACGATCTTTCTGCTACGCTGCTATTTGGAATAAAGCTCAACAACCAGCTGTTCTTGAATGGGCATGGTAATGTCTTCACGCACCGGAAATCCGATCACGACGCCTTTGTGCTTATCTTTTTCAACCTCCAGCCATTGGGGTATGCCTCTACGGACGACTGCCTCTATTGAGTCTGAAATGGCCGCAACCTTTTTGCTTTTCTCTTTTACCTCAATCAAATTGCCCTTTTTAACCAAAAAAGACGGGATGTTGACCTTCTTCCCGTTAACCCGATAATGATTGTGCAACACGAATTGACGCCCCTGGGTACGGGAATTCGCAAAACCAAGGCGATAGACGACATTATCGAGCCGGCGCTCCAGCAAGACAATCAAATTGGTGCCGGTGACACCTCTTTGGGCCTCGGCTCTTTCAAAAAACAGGTGAAATTGTTTTTCAGAAAGTCCGTAAATCCGTTTGACTTTCTGCTTTTCACGCAGTTGAATGCCATAATCGGAAATTTTCCGGCCACGCCGTTGTCCGTGCTCTCCGGGCGGATATGAGCGTCTGTCAAAGGCGCATTTATCCGAATAGCAACGATCACCTTTCAAATACAATTTAAGGTTTTCACGTCGGCAATGCCGACAAACTGAATCTTTATATCTTGACAAAAGATCCTCCTATTTATTGGTCAAATGGTTAATCCGTTGAATCGTTAAATCGAAATTGATGCTTTATTCTTTCAACACTTTTTGACTATTTAACTTTTTAACTAATAAACTAAACCCTGCGCCGTTTGGGTGGCCGACACCCGTTGTGGGGAATGGGCGTTACGTCTTTAATCATGGTGACGTTAAATCCGGCTGCCTGCAGGGCGCGCAAAGCGGATTCTCTGCCCGGTCCGGGTCCCTTAACATACACTTCTACGGATTTCATACCATGATCCATTGCTTTTTTGGCAGCATCATCAGCAGCCAGCTGGGCAGCAAAGGGCGTGCTTTTACGCGATCCCTTGAATCCCTGAACACCGGCACTGGACCAGGAAACAACATTTCCGCCCGCGTCGGTTATGGTCACAATCGTGTTGTTAAAGGTTGATTGAATATGCACAACACCACTGGCAATATTTTTCTTAACTCTTTTCTTGGTACGAATTTTTTTGGCCATCGATTTCGCCTCATATGCATGCTAAAGATCTATTGCCGATTAACTGAAGAACATTTACCACGAAATCACGAAAAATTAAAAACACGAAAAATAAAATAGCATGGATTTCGTGATTCCTGAATTTCGTGTTTTCGTGGTTAGATTTTCCAATTTTCCATTTCTGGCGATCTGTTTTCAAATGTCCAGGGGGTAATCGCCAACAGTCAATTACGAACCCGGTTATTTTTTCTGTTTGGCGGCACCTTTCTTTTTGACAGCTGCGCGCTTGGGTCCCTTGCGCGTACGGGCGTTGGTGCTCGTGCGCTGGCCGCGCACCGGCAACGATTTGCGATGACGCAATCCGCGATAACTCCCCAGATCCATCAAGCGCTTGATATTCATTGAAATTTCCGTACGCAGTTCACCCTCAACTGTAAATTCATTGTCGATCACTTTACGGATGTTGCTGACCTGATCTTCTGTCAGCTGATCGGTCTTGGTGTCAATGTCAATTGCCAGTTTCTCCAGAATTTTTCGGGACGCGGACCTGCCAATCCCATAAATATAGGTCAGACCGATCTCGATGCGTTTATTCCTGGGTAAGTCAACACCTGCAATTCTTGCCAATGTGAATCCTCCTTTATCCTTGCCGCTGCTTGTGCCGCTTGTTTTCGCAAATCACCCGTACAACCCCCTTGCGACGTACAATTTTGCATTTAGGGCATATCTTTTTGACTGATGATCGAACCTTCATAAATTAGCTCCTGATTCAGGTATTGGGTAATTGGTATTTGGTATTGGCAAAAATATGACGACCTGCTTTACCAATGTCTAATACCCAATACCGGGTACTCTTTTTATTTTGATCGATAGGTGATCCGTCCGCGTGTCAGGTCGTAAGGAGATAATTCAACAGTGACCTTATCTCCAGGAAGAATTTTGATAAAATGCATCCGCATTTTACCCGAGATATGGGCCAATACTTGATGCTTGTTCTCCAATTCAACCTTAAACATCGCATTGGGCAATGTTTCCAAAACAACACCTTCAACGACAATCGGTTCTTCTTTGGCCACAGCAACTCCTGTTTCTGGATCTATCAACGCCTATTAGCGACCTTTTAATCGTCCGCCGCCACCGCGCTTTAAAAATCCCTCATAATGTCGGCTGAGCATATGGGATTCGATCTGGGAAACGGTATCGATCGCCACGCCCACCACAATGAGTAACGCCGTACCCCCAAAATAAAACGGGACGTCAAACCGGGTTATTAAAATAGAGGGCAGCACGCAAACAGCCGACACATAAATCGCACCCCCAAGCGTGATGCGGGTTAACACCTTGTCGATATAATCAGCAGTTCGTTTTCCCGGCCGGATCCCTGGAATGTATCCACCCTGCTTTTTCATATTTTCAGCAACATCAACCGGATTAAACGTAACCGCCGTATAAAAATAGCAGAAAAAGAAAATAAAGCCCACGAATAGCAACTCATAGACAACATTGCCCGGCCGCATGGCTTCGCCGATCGTTTTAATCCAGGGAATATTGATAAAATTGGCTATGGTGGCCGGAAACATGATGATCGATGAGGCAAAAATTGGTGGAATCACTCCGGATGTATTGATTTTCAGAGGTAAATGCGTACTCTGACCACCGTACATTTTTCGCCCCACCACGCGTTTGGCATACTGAACTGGTATGCGGCGCTGTCCCTGCTCGACGAAGATAATACATCCGATCACGACCACCATAAAAATGATCAACATTAGCGCAATGAAAATTCCCATTTCTCCGGTAGACAGCAACCGAAACGTATTGCCGCCCGCCGTCGGCAGCCGGGCAACAATACCGGCAAAAATAATAAGTGAAATTCCATTGCCAATACCGCGTTCGGTAATCTGCTCACCCAGCCACATAATAAAAGCCGTGCCGG
>CAZJHF010000164.1:0-8799 GCA_964545505.1 uncultured Desulfobacterales bacterium
TCCGGATCAATAGCATTAATGAGGATTTTAATACCCATAAAGAGATACCCTTTTTATATCTAAAATCAACTGAAAATCTACGATGCATGCAGAGCCTATAAAAACCAAATCGGCTTTGGAATAATGGAATAGTGGAATGATGGATTCCAATATTCCTAATCGAGCGAAGCGTCGAGCTATTGTATTGCCTGAATATGCAATTGTCAGTAACAAGTCAAACGATTTCTGGCTGCCGGATCTATTTCGGTCAGTGCAGGCAGGCGCCCATCCTTTGATGTCGGAGATATCGCTGAGTTGACGGACTATCTTGCTATTGTTATCATTTTGTGGCAAGGAAGACTTCGACATGCTTGTGGCAGAATAAAAACCCGGCTTGTAGAGGTGGAGGTAATGGACTCGAAATACGACCCTAAAAAAATTGAACCTAAATGGCAGGCTTACTGGGAGTCCACCCAGCTTTTTAAAGTCAAGGAGGATCCGGATAAGAAGAAATATTATCTTCTGGAAATGTTTCCATATCCCTCCGGGCACATTCATATAGGGCATGTTCGCAACTACACTATCGGTGATGTTGTTGCGCGCTATAAAAGGATGCGCGGATTTAACGTCCTGCATCCCATGGGCTGGGACGCATTTGGTATGCCGGCCGAAAATGCGGCAATTGCCCACAAGACCCATCCTGCCAAATGGACCTATGCCAACATTGATGCGATGCGCGCGCAATTAAAGAAGCTCGGTTTTTCATATGACTGGGACCGGGAAATTGCAACCTGCCGCCCGGAATACTACCGGTGGGAGCAGTGGCTTTTTCTTAAAATGTATGCCAAAGGCATGGCCTACCGAAAAGAATCCTCTGTCAATTGGTGTCACTCCTGCCAGACAGTTCTGGCTAACGAACAGGTCGAAGCGGGTATGTGCTGGCGCTGCGGGGAGCCGGTGCGTCAAAAAAAACTGGCGCAATGGTTTTTCAGAACCACCGATTACGCTGACGATTTACTGACCCATTCCGATCAATTGCCCGGGTGGCCGGAAAAAGTGATCATCATGCAAAAAAACTGGATCGGCAAAAGTTTTGGGGCTGAAATCCGATTCCCGGTTGAAGACCAGGACGTCGTCATCCCGGTATTTACCACCCGCCATGACACTGTTTTTGGTGCGACCTTCATGTCCCTGGCGCCGGAACATCCGCTCACCTTGCAGCTGTCGAGCGGAACGCCACAGGAAAAATCCGTGCGGGAGTTTGTCGAACGAATGTCTATGCAGGATCGCTCTGACAAAGCCATAGAGGAATATGAAAAAGAAGGTGTGTTTGTTGGGGTTCACTGTATCAATCCTTTAAACGGTGCCCGCATGCCGATTTATACAGCCAATTTTGCGCTGATGGAATACGGAACCGGTGCCGTTATGGCAGTCCCTGCACATGATCAGCGCGATTTTGATTTTGCCAAAAAATACGATTTAGGCATCGTGGTTGTGGTCAAACCGCCGGATGAAGATTTAGATGGCGCCAGCATGACGGAAGCCTATACAGAAGACGGCATCATGGTGAATTCCGGTGAATTTGACGGCCTGAATAATCGGGTGGCAATGGATGCGATTGCGGCCTTTTTGGAAAAAAACAACCTGGGGCAAAAAGAAGTTAGTTTTCGACTGCGCGATTGGGGCATTTCCAGACAACGCTACTGGGGGGCTCCGATTCCCATTATCCATTGCGACAGCTGTGGTGTCGTGCCGGTAGCGGAATCAGATTTGCCCGTGGTCCTGCCAGAAGATGTTGAATTGCTCGAAGGCGGTAAATCGCCGCTATCCCAGCTAGACGCATTTGTAAAGACCACATGTCCCGCATGCAGCGATCCGAATGCCCGCAGGGAAACCGACACCATGGATACATTCGTTGAATCGTCCTGGTATTTCGACCGCTATTGCAGTCCGAATTTTGATAGCGGAATGTTCGATTTAAAGGCAGTGGATTACTGGATGCCGGTGGATCAGTATATAGGCGGTGTTGAACATGCGATTTTGCATCTGCTTTACTCGCGGTATTACACACGGGTATTGAACGATCAGGGATTGGTCAACTTTAAAGAGCCTTTTACGCGCCTATTGACACAGGGAATGGTTTGTAAAGAAACGGTTTCCTGCTCTAGGCATGGCTATCTGCTGCCGGACGAAGTCAAAGAAGATAACGATCAGCTAATGTGCAGCCATTGTGACCAGCCAGCGGTCGTAGGCCGCGTGGAAAAGATGTCCAAATCCAAAAAGAATGTCATTGATCCGAATATTTTATTGGAAAAATACGGTGCTGACACCACCCGTTTTTTCTGCCTGTTTGCGGCTCCGCCGGAGCGGGATCTGGAATGGAGCGAGCAGGGTGTTGAAGGGGGTTACCGATTTTTAAACCGCGTCTGGCGCCTGACTGCAGAGTGGATGGATCGGGTTAAATTAGCGGTCTCATTTGACGGCGACCCGGATACGCTGGAAAGCGCCGTCAGACAACTGTACAAAAAAACACATCAAACCATCATGAAAGTCACGCGCGATATTGAGGATCGTTACCACTTTAATACGGCCATCAGTGCGGTTATGGAGTTATTCAATACGATGTCTGCCATCGACAACACCAACGACGAACCCCAAACGGTATCGGTTATGCGATTGGCGGTCGAGTCTCTGACGCTTTTGCTGGCCCCCATCGTTCCCCATTTTGCTGAGGAGTTGTGGAAATCCCTGGGACACTCATCCAGTGTTCTGCTCACAGCATGGCCTTCTTACCTGGAAGCGGCTCTGGAGAAAGATGATTTGTTGATCGTCATTCAGGTAAACGGCAAGCTGCGCAGTAAATTCTCTGTGGCCGTAGACACGCCGGAAGAAACCATCAAGCAGCAGGCGCTTGAAGATCCGCGCATTGAGAAATTCACCGAGGGCAAAGCGGTCAAAAAGGTAATTTACGTCAAGGATAAACTGGTCAATATCGTAGTCTAATTTATAGGTGTCAGGTTTCGGGTGTCAGGTTTCAGGGACGAATCGAAGGGCTGATCCCCGAATCCAGCCTTTTCCTGACACCTGAACACTGACACCTGAAACCTGACCCGGGTGAGATGCATTTGAATATAAGCAAGGTTGGCCTAATCATTGTGTTGACAGTAATGCTGTGCGGGGCCTGCGGTTACCGGTTTGCCGGGCAGGGCGGATTTCCTGGTGATACCGAGCGCCTTTTCGTAACCGTTCTGGAAAATAAAACCCAGGAAACCGGGGTGGAAAGCATCATCACTGCCGCGCTGCTCTCTGAATTGACCTTGCGCAAAACACATCGTCTGGCCGGTGGGCTGGCAGATGCCGATGTGGTGCTGAGCGGTACCGTCAAACACGTAAACATCAGTACCATTTCGGTCAGCGAACCCACAGTCGCCAATGAGCGGCGTGTCACCGTAACAGTCGCACTAATGCTGAGGAAAACCGACGGCAGCACCGTCTGGGCACGGGAGAATATTTCAGATTTTGAAGCGTACCTGGTAGACGTAAATCAGGAAATAAACGATGCAAATCGTAGAAATGCGATAAGGAAATTGTCAAAACGCATCGCTGAGCAAGTCGTTAACCGCTTCAGCGACGATTTCTAAGGGTGGGCAAGCAAAAAAAGCAGATCGCTAAAAAACAACAATCGTATTCACCAGTTTGGACAGGCGCGATATCTTGCGGGCAGCTGTTTTTTTGTGAATGACACCTTTTTTGACGGCTTTGTCAATCAAGGATTGGGCCGCATCCATTTTGGCCTTCGCTTCTTCTTTTGCGGTTTCAGCAGAAGCCTGGCGGACATCTTTGGTTATTTTCTTGATGCGGGTTTTGACCGCTTTGTTGCGAAGCCGCTGTTTTTCGTTCTGGCGGGCACGTTTTTCAGCCGATTTATGATTTGCCAAAGTTTTAACTCCTTTTTTGCATATAGTCCCAGCGTCAATACACACGATAGATTGCCATAAACGATAATATTTATAAAACACGAATCCGAATGTCAAGTGATTTTCTCCAAATTCAGCCATGTCCGAAAAATCCCGGGTGATTAAGGCAGCCGGCGTTGTCGGAGCTGCCACATTACTGAGCCGAATTCTGGGATTTTTTCGCGATGCGGTGATTGCCTGGTATTTTGGCGCCGGTCACTATTCAGACGCTTTTATCGCCGCCTTTAGAATACCCAATCTGCTACGAAAATTATTGGGTGAAGGTTCCATCAGCAATGCGTTTGTGCCGGTATTGACCGACTATCTGGCCATCGATGGCAGGGAAGAAGCATTTCGTCTGGCACGCTCTGCCCTGTGGGTATTATCGATTATCCTGGTGGTGATTTCTTTAATCGGAATCCTCCTCGCACCCCTGATCGTCAAATTCATTGCTCCCGGCTTTATTAGCACACCGGATAAATTGGCGCTTACCATTACACTGACCCGCATTATGTTTCCCTATATTTTCTTTATTGGCCTGGTGGCTCTGTGCATGGGGATTCTGAACGTATTCGGGCACTTTGCCGCACCTGCGCTGGCCCCGGTGCTGCTGAATCTAGCCATCATTTTTTCAGTTTTTTTTCTATGCCCGCACCTCAATACACCGGTTCTGGGTCTGGCCATTGGCGTGATGATCGGTGGCATCCTGCAACTGTTTCTGCAGTTGCCGGTCATGGCAGGTCACGGTTTCAATTTTTGGCAAAAAGCAAAAATTGGGCATCCCGGCTTAAAAAAAATGAGTCGGCTCATGCCGCCCGTTATCCTCGGGGGAGCCGTTTACCAGATCAATGTGCTGGTCGGAACGCTGCTAGGATCTTTTCTACCCGAAGGCAGCGTGTCCGTTTTGTATTTTGCAGACCGATTGGTTCAATTTCCTCTGGGCATATTTGCGATTGCAGCGGCAACAGCGGTTCTGCCAAGTCTTTCGCGACAGGCATCCCTAAACGATCTTAACGCTTTAAAAGACACTTTTGGCTACGCTGTTCGATTGACGCTATTTTTGACGATTCCCTCTATGATCGGATTAATTGTCCTGCGTGTACCGATCATTACCATGCTGTTTCAAAGGGGTGAATTTAGTTTGCAAGCCACGCTGTTGACTGCCCAGGCACTTTTATACTATGCTATAGGTCTATGGGCCTTTTCGGCGGTGCGAATCGTAGCGGCAACCTTCTTTGCACTTAAAGATACCCGTACGCCGATGGTTATGGCAACCATTTCCATCCTGGCCAATATCGGGCTTGGGGTCGTTTTGATGAAACCGCTGGCCCACGCGGGACTTGCGCTGGCGACATCGCTAGCTTCCGTATTAAACCTTGCCCTCCTGGTGCTCGCCCTGCGTAAAAAACTCGGTTCTCTGGGATGGCGGGGCATCGCACAATCCGCGTTGAAAACACTGGGCAGCGCTGTCGTCATGGGTGCAGCTGTCTGGGTTGCGGCAAAAGTTCTTATTCCGGCTCAAGGCACTTCTTTTATTGCGTTATTGGCGGGAGTGATGGCCTGCGTAGCTGCCGGATTGGCGATTTTCGTGGTGTGTTCATATGGCATCAAGAGCCCGGAACTGGGCAACATGCTTGCTGAAATAAAAATGGGCATAAAAAGAAAATGACAAAAAAACAAAGCATCTTTTTATCTATCGCGGTTGCGCTGATGTTTTCGTTGCTGTTTTTTATCATCTTCGGCGAGCATGGCTTCATCGATCTAAATTCGTTAAAGGCCGAACAAAACCGCCTCAGTAGGGAAAATGAACAGCTTAACCAAACCAATCTTACCTTGAGTGTTGAAATCGATCGGTTAAAGCATGACCCGCATTATATCGAAAGTGTGGCGCGTCGGGAACTGGGGATGGTTGGTCAAAATGAACTGATTTTAAAACCCAGGCGTATACCAAAGCCATGATTGAAAGAATATAGTCTACGCCGCTGTCTATTGATCATCTGCAAAATGGATAAAGAAACCGACTTTTATACGGCCACAATGGCTAAAGTCTATTCTGAACAGGAGCACTGGGAAAAGGCTGCTGATATTTATCGTCATTTGCTGGCCCAGCAACCCGAACGCAACGATTATCTCGAGGCCCTGGCAGAAGTGCGAAAAAAGGCAAAGCAAAAGCGACAAAAATCACTTGAAGACTTAGATGCTTTGTTTCATCAATGGTTTGATCTGATGCTCAAATATAAAAATCTGCTTAAACTCCGCGATTTGAATCGTTAACGCCCTTGTGGCTACCACTGCATCTGGCATTATTGCAGCCGCTGCGATGAGTCGCCCCGCAAAAAGGACCCATCCGACGCTCACTCCTTGTCTGTGCTGCTTTCATCTGGATAAAAAACGGCTTTGACCCGCTCTTGCGGGTCGCTTTCGACGCTCATTTGTCCGGTTTTGCGATCAACGATAATTTTGGATCCGGTGAGTAAGTTCCGATTGCTTTTGACGGCCGATCTTTCACCGATAAGAACAAGAACCTGGGTTTCCAGGTCGTATTCAGCACGGTCAGTTTCGGCTGTATATGTTTCAGTTGATAGCTTTACATTGCCGGTGGCAATGATCTGCTGTATGGTTTCCTGACCCGTGGCGCCTTCAGTGGCACTATCTGAGGCAGCCTGATAATAAATTCGAAGACGGTCAGCGTTGATCACAAAGGCCCCCTGGCTGGCGCGCACATTTCCGCTAAACTCCGCGAATTTTTCCGCCTGGTTGGTAATTAATTTATCCGCCTCAATTTTTATCTGATCGTCCTTGGCGCTTGTCGGCTTGTCTGCTGACGGCTCCTCGGCCACTGCCGCGGGGGACAAGAGTAAGGGTATCAATATGGATAACGCCGCTATGGTTGACAAAGCCCGGTTTTTTGCGGGCTTTAGTTGCCGAAATGCGTTCACGATACCTCCTCGTGCAAAATTATTCGGATCCGGTTTTTGCGGGCAAACGGGTTGACCGGCTCAAGCGCATTATTTGACAATTCGCAGCCGATGGGTCTGCCTTAATTGATGCCACAATTCTTTAATGATTACGGCAGCGGCATCATCCTCGTTGTGCAAAGGATAGTCGGCAAATTCTAAACAGGATTCAACGAGTTCTTCGTTGCCGGACCACAGGCCAAATTTATCCAAAATGTAGCGTCCCAAAAAGGCATTGAGATTCATTAGTTCATCTGCGGTCATGTTGGCGATCGTGGTTTTTTCTTTCAGAGACAACTCGCCGATCAGTTTCTGAATCGCTTCCTGGACGGTTTTGGGCGGTTGGTCCAATGCACTGCGATGGCGTCCTTTATAGCCCGCTACCTGGGGCCGGTCCGTATTCATCATTTCCAAGTAATAGACGCTTTCGATCAGTTTGAGAACGGCACTGTATATTTGAGCATCTTTGCTGGCCCGCGGTCCGGCAACGTTTAAAATTTCTATCTGATTTTCGTTTAGCCAGGAGCGAATCAAAGTCGCGGCTTTAAAGGCGGGTGCTTGATTTAAATCGATATGCAACCAGGGGCGCTGGTGTTTAATGGCCATTTTGCGCGTATAGTCAGAGCCTTCGCTCAAGCGACCGTGACTGATAATTACGGTACCGCCTGAATCAATGACATTCTGTTCGGTTCTTAAGGGGTAACTGTTGCTGGGCATTTCCGTCAGGTTGTATTCATCCGGCAGTGGGCCTGCTTCGGTTAATCGGCCCCTGGGGATCCAGCCACCATGCGGAATGCTCAGTTTAATGGCGGCATCTAAAGCCGCCCGGTCCGCTCCGGTCTGGCCGCCTGATATAATTTTGCGAATCATGTTGATTTAATCTTCAATATTGCCCGTTTTTTGGTATTCCCGCTGAATGCGTTTGAGCATATTGAAGAGCTCATCTTTGGAAAATATTTCCTTTTCAATTAAGAGCTGAGCTATGGCGTCCAATTGCATGGAATTGGCCATCAACAGGTCCTGTATGGTAGAAATTTCACTTGTATCGCTGTTTTCTGTCGCAACAAGACGGCCTTCTTCCAATTCTTTCCTCCGGTCTCTGCCACTTCGCCTTTCGGGGCCATCATGGGGCGCAATAATCCATCTCCGGTCTAATCCAGATCGTCTGTTTTTATCATCTTCCGGACTTGGTTTTTTAGAATCGGCCATAAGACACATTCCTTATGATGATTGAAGTTTAATAAATTAGACTTATGCACAATCGCTATATCAAATTTAAAGGCAAGATGCAGCTCTCAAAAGATGAATGCTATATAGTACAATTGTCCGGGCGGGTCAAAGAAATAAAACGGCCAGGGCAATTTCGGCGAAACCGGGAGCTATATTTCGGGCGGTGAAGGGTTCAATAAAGCCCATAAAAAAAGGTTTAGACCGTGGTCTAAACCTTTTTTTTGCCTATTGGTAGCGGGGGGCGGATTCGAACCACCGACCTTCGGGTTATGAGCCCGAAAAAAATAAAAATCACATCTCAATTAAAACCAACCATTTCACACCTGTGATATAAAATGGATATCGCAAGTTTTTGGGAGATTCAAAACCTTTGATATGTTGGGAGACTGTCGAAAAAGTCCAAAAATGGCGATTTTAGCAATTTCGCATGCAATAAAATCAATTACTTACAAGCACCAAATTCCCAGTTTTGGATTTTCCGACAGTCTCTGAGAATATTACTAAAATGGAAAATCTGTGATATGAAATTGATATCAAACGCAGGGGCAACTTTCAAGACTGGAGAATTGGTAGAAGAAATAAAGTTCAATTAGATTAGAACGTCTCAACCTCCTCCACAGCAACTTTTACCACATTTTTCACCTCCATGTTTTTCTCAGCATACTCAGCGGTTAATT
>CAZJHF010000165.1:0-8767 GCA_964545505.1 uncultured Desulfobacterales bacterium
AGCAGTAGGAGTGATCGCACTTGTTCATGTCACGGGAACCCACGCACTGGAACCAGGCGATTTTTTTGGGCTCTTCTTTGTCTTTGGACTGGCGTGTGACATGCCCCATGGTTGGGCCGGATGCCGACAGAATACGCTCGAACTCCAGTGAGGTCATCACATTGGGCAGCTTGGAATACTGGTAATTATCAAATTTTGACGGATCAAAAGGGGTAAACCCCGGCGCCAGCACTAACGAGCCCACGTGCAAGGTTTCGGTATGGGGTTTTTGGTCAAAATCGACTGCGCCGGTGGGGCATAATTTTTTGCAGGCGCCGCATTTGCCTTTTTGGATGTAGATACAGCTATCCCCGTCAATGCAATATTTCAAGGGCACCGCCTGAGGGTATTCAACATAGGCGGATTTACGTTTGACGATCCCGGCGTTGTAGGGATCCACTACCTTTTTGGGGCATTTTTCAGCACAGGCGCCGCAGGCAATACACAAAGATTCATCGATATAGCGCGGTTGTCGAATCAGTTCGACTTCAAAGTTGCCTGCTCTGCCCTTGATGTCTTTAATTTCGCTGAGGGTTTTAAGCTCAATATTTAGATGCCGGCCGACCTCGACCAGTTTCGGTGAAATAATTCACATGGCACAATCATTGGTGGGAAAGGTTTTGTCCAGCTGCGACATCACACCGCCGATGGATGAGCCTTTCTCGACCAGGTAGACATAATAGCCTGAATCCGCCAGGTCTAGCGCCGCTTGCATTCCGGAAATTCCGCCTCCGACCACCATTGCTGATCCAATAACTTCTTTTGGCATTGACTCTTTCTCCTAAAAATTTTGTAAAATTATCTTAACAGGGTGACTATTTTTAACCGATTATTCGAACGTTGCTTACTTTTGGCAAAGAAAGGCAGAATATAAATTTAACATGCTTTTGTCAACGAATTTTGATAGGAATTCAGCGTAAAAATGGCAAGATCTTACATTAGAATTGCTTGCAATATCATAATCTTAGTCAACAAATAAATAGGCTTCATTTGCCGGTTGCCCGTCACAGTCGGAATGCCGAATTAATGCGGCAGCGCGATGCCTGAAAGCCACAATTTGCGCTTTTCGTAAAATATACTTTGAATTCAATGGCCCCGGTTGCATTCGTTTATTGGATCGGCTATAAAATCTGATCCGATGGGTCAACCAATTGGATACCATCATTTGGTGGGAGACTACATTAACGATCCCTATGCAAAATAGGAACTTCAGGGATAGCTGCGATAATAATTAGGAGATAGTTGAATGCGTAGACCGTACTTGTTCATCTGCGCAGCATTTGCGCTACTTTGCGTCATCCCGGCTGCCGCCCCTGCCCAGGAAGATATGACCGTTATTGATAACTCGGTTTTCGAAAAACCCCAGCGTCCGCCGGCGGTTTTCAAACATGACGAGCACAATGAGTTGGCCCTTATTGAGGAGTGCAATGAATGCCACCATGTCTATGCGGAGGGCCAGCGCCTGGAGGATGAATCTTCCGAAGACCAGCGCTGCGCGGATTGCCATGAACTGCAGGACGTTGGTGCCAAGCCCGGGCTGATCAAAGCATTTCATACCAACTGCAAAAGCTGTCATCGGGAACAAAAGAAGGGGCCGTTGATGTGCGGGCAGTGTCACCTCAGGTCGGCAGCTAAATTTTGAGCGTTTCAAATTAAAAATATGGAGAATACATCTTTATTTTAAGGAATCCTATCGATTATAATATTTTTAATTTGAAACCCCACGGGGGCTTGCCGATCTTACCGCATCTACTGTGTTAGATGCCGTCCCGCATAGTACACTATAGCGGGACGACATCTGCCGTGTAGCTTTGGGCTTCGCCCTCAGCTACGCCCCAACAGGGGCGGCAACCTCGACAATCGCTCAATTTAGCCCTGTGAGCAATTGATTAATGATGTCTTCAACTGCTAAGCCTAAAATAATTGTCATTTGCGGTCCCACCGGCATCGGCAAGACCTCGGTCGCCATTGAGCTGGCCCGGCACTTCAAGGGTCAAATCATCGGTGCCGATTCCATGCAGATTTACAAATTCATGGATATCGGCACGGCCAAACCGACAGCCGAGGAGCAAGCGCGTGTGGTTCATCACATGGTCGATATCGTCGCGCCGGATGAATCCTTTGATGCCGCCCAATATGCCGAAACTGCCCGCGAAATTATTGCTGAGCTCTGCGAACACCGAATTTTGCCCTTCGTGGTCGGGGGAACGGGCCTGTACATCAAAGCACTGCTGTACGGCCTGTTCGATGAGGATATCTCTAATCCGCAGATTCGTGAAAAATTAAAGACAGAAGCGCAAACCCTTGGCATCGACACCTTACACCAACGCCTGTGCCGCCTGGATCCTGAAACGGCGCGGCGGCTGCATCCCCATGACACCTATCGCATTCTGCGTGCCCTTGAAGTCGTGGAAGCATCCGGCAAACCCATATCGCGCCACCACCGGGAGCATGGATTCGCGGTGCAGCCCTTTGATGCTTTACAAATTGGCCTGCAAATGGAGCGTGAGCTTTTATATGAGCGCATCAATCAGAGGGTTGATGCCATGTTTGCGGCCGGATTCCTTGATGAGGTCAAAAATATACTGGCCCGCGGGTATGCAGCCGACCTCAAAGCCATGCAATCCATCGGCTACCGTCATCTGGTGGACACGATCCAGGGGCGGATTTCATTAGCGGAGTGTTTGCGCACCCTCAAGCGCGATCACCGGCGCTATGCTAAACGCCAGTTGACCTGGTTTAACGCCAATCCTGAGATCGTCTGGAAAAATCCGGAACAGATCGAGGAGATGATTCGTTCAGTGGATAGATTTATTGGAACCGCTCAGGAAAGTTAGACCTAACTTGATTGCTTCAAATTAAAAAATCAAAAAAGATCGTTCGACCCAGAGGCTCTCGACGGGTAGAATTCCTTCGAATTATTTACCATTTCTAAATTTGAAACGCTCATTTTACTTTATACCTGAATCTTGCATGAAAATTAATGCGATAAAATGATTTTCATTTATTTTACCTTACAGGTATTTTTTAGTACCCCTGTAATTTGCTTGACGCGCTGCCTTTTAGTGGTTGTAAAAAAATACATTCTGGTATTCGAAGGTTTTTTTCGACAACCACTTATACCGCAATTCCGACATTCAAGAAATTATTTGGGAAAGCGGTGAAGAGGCAATATCAGCTTCGCAATAATTTTCATGCAAGATTCAGGAAGCTAATCTGAGCGCTTGTCGAGGTTGCCGTAGCTACAAGGCAGATGTCGTTCCGCTATAGTGAACTATGCGGGACGGCATCTAACACAGTAGATGCGGTAAGATCGGCAAGCCCCCGTGGGGTTTCAAATCAAAAATAATAAAAACGATAGTATCCCTTAATTAAAATGTGACCATCATATTTTTGATTTGAAACGCTCATTTTAGCTGATATTCTTTACCGTCCTTTAGCAAACTCAGAAATTTTAAGCCAAAACCGCGTCGATTGTGATGGACGACCTGGCCTTTGAGCATTATGCCTTTTTCAATTTTTGTGCGGGAGATGACCAGCGTAATAATTTGCCCCTCCGCAAATCGATTCCGCGTTTCAATAAATACTCCGCTTTTGCTGATATTTTGGGTCAAGCCGGCATAATATCGATTCTGGCAGGCAAAAATGGTGGCGCGGCGAAACGGCTTGCGGGTAAATTTTCTTAAGTTGACAAACCGTTTTTCGGCTCTTTGATGCAGGTAAACTACATTTTCGTAGGGCATAATCCATCCTTTAAACCGGTTTTTATCTTAACCCAAAACGGCCTCGATCATATGGGTTGAGATAACAGTTTCAAATTACAGTTCATCATACCATGTAATACAATATGCAGTCAATATTTGAGTGTAAACACCATATCTGGTGTTTTTTTCCTCAGATACGCTTTTTGAGACTAAAATATTCGGGCGGCATATTGAATTATTTTGATTACGCTTTTAGAGCTTGATACGGCACAAAATGTGGTATATAAATGATACATTAGCATCTATATCTTGCGCTACCCTTATTTTTCAGGCGACACACCCGGTTCGACCTCCGAGATTTGCCCCCTAGGAGAAAACCAGCGCTGCAGTCTTCTTACGCAAGAATAAAGAGAATTGGACCATCTGCATGTCACAACCTTTAATACCCGACGCTTACTGCGGTCATATCTTAAAGGGAAACTACAGTCAGCCCCTCAAAGACCACGTTACGCGCTGTATCCAGGATTTTCAAAGATTTGATCGACTTGGCGCTCCGACAATTCCTTACATTGCCGCATGGAAAGAAACCCAGCATGTGATATGGTATGAATTTGTCAGCAGGCAGCTGATCTGGCTTCTGGGTTGTGACTCTGCTGATGCTGCCGATTTTTTCAGAAACAGCATTGTGGAGCGCCATATTTATTCAAAAGTGGATAGCCTCGAGGATATGCAGGAAACGATCTTGCAGAGCAATGAGCTTTTAGAGCGCAAAACCGAACTCAGAGAAGAAGTTAAAAAAAGCGGTATTCTCGAAGCGGTCTACAAAATAGCGGCAGCTGACGGCAGAACTTACTGGCTAAAGGATCAGGCCCAATTGGAATCCTTTGAATCGGACCAAATCTATATTTCGCTGGGCAATTTAACGGTCGTCACTAAAGAGATGGAAGCCGAGGAACATCTTAAACAGGTTCAAAATGCCCTCAAAAAAAGTGAACAAAAGTTCAAAGAGCAGGCGATTCATGATAATCTGACCGGCCTTTTTAACACCCGTTACCTGTACACAGCGCTGCCGGCTTTGATCAAGAAAAGCGCTGCCAGCAGGGATGTATTTTCACTGGTTTTCATGGATATCGATGATTTCAAGCAGGTAGTCGATACCCACGGGCACCTCAACGCCAGCAAAACGCTGCAGGAAATTGGGACAACCCTAATGGCCGCCTTACCGGCGCCGGCCTTTGGGGTGGCCTATGGCGGTGATGAGTTTGTGCTGGTCTTACCCGGATTTGATAAGCAGCAGGCTCTGGGAATGGCGGAAACCATCCGGCAGCGAATTAAAGAAACCATCTATCTTCAAAAAGCGGGTTTAAATGTTCGCATTCATTCCAGTTTAGGCGTTTCCACGTTCCCGGATGATGCCGACACGCTTACCGAGCTGCTGGCGCTGGCAGATCAGGCCATGTTCAGTGTCAAGGAAAGAGGTAAGGACTCTGTCTGCAGCATTTCCTACCGGACGACCGATGACGGTCAGCGCATCGGTAAAATCATATCCTACAATTGTCAAAAATAGGATGCCGGGACGCCTGTTTTTTGCGACCGCCATCTTTGAAACCGGCTAACGATCAAGATAAGCATGTTAGGATGTGCAACGATAGTTTGCGGACCGGGTATGCCGCTTAGATCCGGTTATCCTGTCCATTCATTAAAGCTTGGTCTGCAATTGTTTGGCCCAATCTGTGAAATAAGGGTCATCTGATTTCAGAGCCTCTTCCAGATAACCCCTGGCTTCGGTTTTTTTCTCATCTCCGCCGATTTGAATTAAGAGTTCGGCCAGGAAGAACTGGGCTTCGGTGTTGGGGGCAAAGTATGGAGTTTCCTGATATTCGCGGTAATAAGCCAGGGACTTTTTGCGATCGCGCAGCGGCCACGGTAATACCGCCCAGAAACGACCTAAACTCAGCATCGGGCCGCCATTTTTATATAGTTTGTTAATCTCATATGTTTTTTCAAAACTTTTCTGGGTCTTGTCTTTTAAGCCTTCTTTAAGGGCGGTGAATATACTGACGCCGTCTGAATAAATGCCGACATTCAACCCGTAATAATAATGTCCATCCGGGCGCTGTGGTTTCAGGTCAATTGCTTTCTGGGCATATTGCATCCCGGCTTTGCCGTATTGTGCACAAATATTCTTCCAGCCCTCTATCCTTTTCTTTTTGGCTTTATCGGCGTATTCGCGGTGGGCCCGGGCGCATTTCCAGGCAGCTTCGTAATCATCGGGTTGTTTCTCGACCGCCTTTATGTAGACATGGATGGACTTTTTGTAATTCTCAAGACCCCCCTGGTCAAAAATTTTGTCTGCTTGCGCGAGCCAATCCACCGCCAATGCTCCCAATGGAAAAATCAAGAAAAATAATCCGATGCCTGTAACCCAAATATATTTTTTCATCATTCTTCCTCCTTTTAGGATTATCTAATGAGATATCGATTTATATTTTTAATTAAATCTTTAGTTTTTTTCTGAGGGCGAGGCGCAGCCCGGCTCAAAAGCGGAGCGTACACGTTAGTACGTGAGCATTTTGAGTCGGGTTGGAACAAAGCCCTCGGGAAAAAAATGAAGCTTTAAATGATTTCGATGGCGCAGGCCATCGACACCCCCCCGCCCCCACAAAGGGTGGCCAGCCCAAGATTTTTCTTTTTTTGTTTGAGGGCATATAGCAGGGAGATCATGATGCGGGCTCCGGTGGCACCTACCGGATGCCCCAGGCCGATTCCCGAACCGTTGATGTTGGTAATCTCCCGGTTCAATCCCAGTTCTTTTTCACAGCCCAGATATTGAGCAGCAAAGGCTTCATTGATCTCTATCAGCTCAAAATCAGCCAGTTGGATGCCGCTGCGTTTGATGAGATCCTTCACTGCGGGCACCGGAGAGAGCCCCATAATCGATGGATGGCAGCCGCCTTTGCCGGTGGCCTTTATTTTGGCCAGTGGCTGGATGCCGAGGTCTTTGGCTTTTTGGGCGGACATGATGATCATCGCCGCAGAGCCGTCGTTGATGCCGCTGGCGTTTCCGGCCGTCACTTTGCCGATGTCGGGCACAAATGCCGGCGGCAGCTTTTGAAGATCTGCCAGGGTCAGCCCCGGTCTGAAATGTTCGTCTTTTTCGAAAATAAGGGGCGCTTTTTTTCTTTGCGGGATTTCCATGGGGATGATTTCAGCTTTAAACGAACCGTCTTTGGTGGCGCGTTCAACGTTATTATGGCTGCGCAGGGCGACTTCGTCCATTTCTTCCCGGCTGATGTTCAGATGCTGGGCCACAAATTCGGCGGTATGCCCCATAATGTACGGTTTGCCCTTAAAGTAGGAAAGTGGCGGCTTTGCGGCATCCACCGGGCCATCTTCCGGATGCGGGATGATGTGGGATCCGCAGTGCAACCCGCGGATCAAATTGTCGATACATTGCTGGTCCTGCAGGCGGTACCCCCAGCGAGCACCCGGCAGCGAATATGGCGCTCCGGACATATGCTCAACGCCGCCGGCCAGAACGATGTTCGCCATCCCGGCCTGGATCATCGCCATCCCTGACAGAACGGCTTCCATGCCGGAAATGCAGACCCGGTTGATCGTCACTGCCGGCACGCTATCCGGTATGCCGGCTAAAAGCGCCGCTATGCGTGTTACATTTAACGTGTCGACCGGTTCCATACAGCAGCCGAAGCGCACATCATCGATCAGGCCGGCATCGATGCCGGCTTTTTCCACCGCCGCTTTCATCGTTACGCTGGCAATAGTGGCGGCGTGGCTGTTTTTTAAACTGGCACCAAAAGCACCGATGGCCGTCCTGCAGGCCGAAGCAATGACCACTTCTTTCATGTTAGACTCCTTTGTTCTTGTTAAAAATTTAAGGTTTCAGGTGTTCCGCACCCCGCAACCCGCAACGCGCAACTCGTAACCCGATCTACCCCCCAAAAGAGCGTTCATGAATATCGATTGCCGCGGGGTTGGGAACCGCAATGGCATTCATCTTTCCAATGGTGGCCGGCAGTATTGCATGGATGAAAAATTCAGCAGCTTTCAACTGCCCGTCGTAAAAGGCAGCATCTTTATTTTTGGCGACTTTAGCTTGAATGGCCGCCGCATCCAGGCTGCCGGCCAATTTTTCCAGTTTCGGCGCGGCCACTGTCGCCCGCCAGAGAAGCATCCAGGCCATGACCACATCGCCGATAACTTCCATAAACGGATGGGCGTTTGCTAACGCCAATCGCATGTCTTTTGAAAAAGCGGTTTTGCTGATCTGCAGTGCGATTTCACCGAGACGATTTAGCGCTTTTTCAACCTGGCCGGCAAGATCCGCCAAAGGAGGTTTCTCTGCAGCCTGGTCAATGGTTGTTTTAATTTCATTGAGAAAATCGATAAAAACGGTCCCTTTTTTCATTCCCAGCTTACGCCCCAGTAAATCCATGGCCTGAATGCCGTTGGTGCCTTCATAGATACTGGTAATCTTACAATCGCGGTATAGCTGTTCAACCGGGTAGTCTTTTGTGTAGCCGTAACCGCCATACACCTGAATGGCCTGTTCGCAGACAAACTGGCCGCGTTCACTGCAGTAGGCCTTGATAATCGGCGTTAGCAACTCTATAAAATCATCGTAATGCTCTTTGTTTTTTTTGGTTTTGGCGGTTCTTTTTTTATCAAAACAATAGGCGACGTAATAAACAAAACTGCGCATGCCATCCACATAGGCTTTCATTTGCAGCAGCATGCGTCTGACATCCGGATGGCGGATGATGGGCACCTGGGGCGCTTGCGGATCTTTGCCGGCTGCGACGTCCCTGCCCTGCAGGCGATCACGCGCATAGTTGACCGCGTATAGATAGGCGGCCGAGGCGTGTAAAAAACCCTGGGCGCCGACATCCAGACGGGCCTCATTCATCATGTGGAACATGACCATCAAACCGTTGTTTTCCTCGCCGAGCAAAAGACCTCGGCATTGGCCTTTGCCGCCCAGTGCCATGCTGCAGGTCGGGCTG